>JBLIJY010000008.1:0-18368 GCA_047636095.1 Hydrogenophaga sp.
CGCACCAAATTCGGCGCCAACAACGTGGCCGAATTCCTGACCAAAAACGGCATTCAGGCGATGGCGCTGCACGGCAACAAGAGCCAGGGCGCCCGCACCCAGGCACTGGCTGGCTTCAAGAGCGGCGACATCCGCGCCTTGGTGGCCACCGATATCGCTGCGCGCGGTATCGACATTGACGAGCTGCCGCATGTGGTGAACTACGAAATTCCGAACGTCTCGGAAGATTACGTGCATCGCATCGGCCGCACCGGCCGCGCCGGCAAGAGCGGTGAAGCCGTCAATTTGGTGAGCCTGGATGAAGAAGGCTTCATGATGGACATCGAGCGCTTCACCAAACAGCAGATTCCGGTGGAGATCTTTCAAGACTTCATGCCGGAGCCGGGTGAACGGGCTGAACCCATCGCCATGGGTCGCCAGACCATCTGGGGTGGCGCCGGCAAGCCGCCCAGCCGCGATGTGATGGCCGCCGCCGCCAAGGCCGCCCGCACCGAAATGCTGCAACGCGTGCGCGAAAAGAAAGCGTCAGACGGCGGTGGCAGCAGCGCAGGCCAGCAGCGTCAGCGCCCGGCAGCGGAGGCCGGCGAGAATAGCCCGCCACGAGGCAAGGGAGAACAGCAGCGCCAGGCACCGCGTGGAGAAGGCCGCCGTGCGGGTGGGCGCAATGCTGGTGCGGGCAACCGTCCCAATGCTGGTCCACCCCGCCACGCAGAAGCACGCGCCGAACGTGCCCCGCGCGATGACCGTGCCCCACGCGAAGATCGGGGGCCGCGGGAAGACCGGGAACCGCGCGAGGACCGCCAGCCCGGACCCAACGCCCATCTGGGCAGCCTGCGCATCCGCGATCCCCGCCCACGCAGTGCCGCACCCGGGGGCCAGCCAGACCCATTGCGCACCAGCATCGACTCCATGCGCAGCGGCAACCGCGGCAAAGGCGGCCCAGGAGGCCCAGGAGGCCCAGGCGGTAACCGGGGCAGCCGCACAGGTGGCAACGGCAGCAATGGGGGTGCAGCCGATCCACTGCGCACCAGCTTCGGTCGCATACGCTGACACCAAAACTACCCCACTTCCTTTCGGCCACCAAGCGTGGCGCGAACAAAGCAAAAGGCGGACCTAGGTCCGCCTTTTGCTTTGTTCGCGGTGCCAAGCCGATTCAGCTTGGCAATGCGCAATGACTCGAACGGCTCAAGAAACGCCTCGCCACGCGAACAACCCCAACACAAGCCACACCCCTCTCAGGTCTGCAAACGGGCGGCTCAGCGCCGGTGGGCTGCAACACGGCCACAGCAAGACTGTCGCCCTCAGCGCAGAAGACCTTGTTGTGCATTTATTTTCTTGATGAATTGTTCGGTTTTTCGGACTTCGTTATGGGGAGATGCACGTTTGCGCATGCTGCTTGTGCTCTACAATCTTTGGACAGTTTGGCATAGGCGCTCGCACGGGGTGAAAATGTGACCTCCGCGCCTTCGGTGCATCAGATAGGTTTTGAGGCGAGCGCAGAGCCATTGCTCGCGAGATCAGCCCAGATTTCAGGCCAAAACTATTCTATTTCGATCCCCGATCACAAGAACGGCGAGAATTATTTCGCCTCTAATTTTTCAAACGGAAGTATAAATGGACGGACTAAGCGCATACCAACTCGCCATCATTTCACTTGGCGCTATTGGATTCGGAGTATGGCTCCTTATCAAAGGGGGTGACCTCACGATCGACTCAGCGGTGCGCATTGCTGAAGGCTCTGGCCTGTCGAAGCTGTTCATTGCGGCGACCATTGTCGCCTTCGGCACATCGGCACCCGAGTTGTTTACATCGGTGAACGCCAACATCAGCGGCTTTCCAGGCATTTCCGTCGGGAACGTGATTGGATCGAACATAGCAAACGTATTGATGGTGCTGGGTATAGCAGCCATGATATCGCCCGTTCTCATCGACCGCAAAGAGGTTCGGGTGGATACGGTGATGATGATCCTCTCCACCATCGCCATGGCTGTGGCGGTTTGGGCGGAACTTCTGCCCCGCTGGGCGGGTCTTGCGATGGTCGCTTGGATCGTTGCGTATGTGATTTATCAGTACAAGGCAAGCAAGATCGACGTCAGCGACGACGATGAGGCAGGCGATGGACTGCCTGGAAACCCTTTCGTTCTGGTCACAGTGGGAATTCTCACACTGGTCATCGGCTCTGAAATTTTGGTTCAGGGGGCGGTTGCCGGCGGTTTTGCGCTGGGCATTCCTGAGGCCGTGATCGGGATGACCGTGATCGCTTTCGGTACTTCGGTTCCAGAACTGACAGCTTGTATCGCAGCAGCGCGCAAAGGACAGTCAGACATGATCGTGGGCGGTATCGTGGGGTCAAACATCTTCAACATTTTGTCGGTGATGGGGATCAGCGCGGTGGTGAAGCCCCTCGTGATTGATCCGCGCTTTACTCCGTTTGACCTACCGATTGTCCTTGCTGTGACGCTGGTTTTTGCGGTGTTCCTGCTGGTGACTGGCAGAATTGGCCGGATCGCGGGCGGCGTCATGGCAGCCTCCTACGTGCTCTTTACCATTGCCCAGTACAGTGGCGTCGCAGAAGCGCTTGCTGGCGCCTAAACGCTTTAGGCTGAAATATCCATCCAACCAAAAGAGAGATTTGAGCGTTCCGGATTCAGCAAACTTGTCTTAGTTATTTAAAGGAGTATTCTTCAAATGGCCATCAGCTTGCAAAAAGGCGGCAACGTCAACCTTTCCAAAACAGACCCCAGTCTCAAGCAGGTGATGCTCGGGTTGGGTTGGGATGCACGGTCCTCCGACGGGGTGGATTTTGATCTGGACGCCAGCATCTTCATGGTGACTGAGAGCGGCCGTGTTCGCACCGACAGCGACTTCATTTTCTACGGCCAGCTGCGCTCAGCTTGTGGCTCCATCGAGCACACCGGTGACAACCGCACCGGTGCGGGCGACGGCGACGATGAGGCGCTGAACATCAAACTGGACCAAGTGCCCGCCGCCGTCGTCCGGCTGGTGGTGGCCGTGACGATTCACGAAGCACAGGCGCGCAAGCAAAATTTCGGTATGGTGCGCGACGCTTTCATTCGCCTCGTCAACAGCGAAACCAACATTGAGATCACCCGCTTTGACTTGTCAGAAGATTCTTCCACCGAAACCGCCATGGTTTTTGGCGAGGTTTATCGTTACGGCAGCGAATGGAAATTCAAAGCCGTTGGGCAAGGCTATGCGGGTGGTCTCCGCGCACTTGCCATTCAGCATGGCGTGGACGTTCAGTAAACAGCCACCCAGCTATTTTTGACCATTTCACTCAACAATTTTTTCAAGGAGCATTCACATGGCCATCAGTTTGCAAAAAGGCGGCAACGTCAACCTGAGCAAAGAAGCCCCTTCCCTCAAGAAGTTGATCATTGGACTGGGCTGGGATCCCCGCGCCACCGACGGCGCCACCTTCGATCTGGACGGCAGCGCTTTCCTGCTCAAGGCCGATGGCAAAGCCCGCGGTGACAGCGATTTCATCTTTTACAACAACCTCAAATCCACCGACGGCTCCGTCACCCACATGGGTGACAACACCAGCGGCGTGGGTGAAGGCGACGATGAGAAAATCAGCATCGACCTGGGCCTGGTGCCAGCCGATATCGAGAAAATCACCATCGGCGTGACGATTCACGATGCCGAAACACGCAAGCAAAACTTCGGCATGGTGAGCAAGGCCTACATTCGCTGCCTGGATGCCGACGGCGACAAGGAACTGGCCCGCTACGACCTGTCGGAAGACAGCTCGACGGAAACCGCCATGGTATTTGGCGAAATCTACCGCGCTGGCGCCGAATGGAAATTCAAGGCAGTCGGCCAGGGTTTTGCGGGTGGCCTGGCTCCTCTGGCGCGTTCCTTCGGCATCGGCGCCTGATTAACCCGACTGAACCGGTCAAGCGGCATGGCAGCGCTCGCAAAAGGTCAACGTCTCAAGCTGGGGGAGATCGCCCCGGCAGGCGCTTTTCGGGTGGGCCTTGCCGCTGCCGGGTTGCCGGTGGATTTTGCCTGTTTCGCACTGGACGCCACCGGTCAACTGCGCGATGAGCGCTACATGACGTTCTTCAACCAGACCAGCACGCCCTGCGGGGGGGTGCAGGTCTGCAGCGTCCCGAATGACGCCCAGGGGTTTGCCTTCACCACCAGCCAACTCCCGGCATGGGTAGAACGCGTCGTGATTGCCGCCAGCGCCAGCGGCGGTACGATGTCCCAAATCAGCGCGGGCCACCTGCGTCTCATGCCCAGCCAAGGCGAGGCCGAACTGGCCCGTTTTGCCTTTGCCGGGTCCGATTTTTCCACCGAGCAGGCCTTGATGCTCGGTGAGCTTTACCGCAAAGACGGCGCGTGGCGCTTCATGGCCGTCGGCCAGGGTTTCAACGGCGGCCTGGACGCGCTGGTGCGGCACTTTGGCGGCACGGTGGACGAAACGCCCGCGCCCCAGGCCGTTGCAGCCACCGCCGCGCCCGTCGCGACTTCTTCCAAAATATCGCTGGAAAAGCGCGTTGAGCACCAAGCACCGCAACTGGTGAACCTGGTCAAGCAGGCCGGTGTTTCGCTGGAGAAAGCCGGCTTGGCTAGCCACCGCGCCAAGGTCTGCCTGTGCCTGGACATTTCCGGCTCCATGAGCGGGCTGTATCGCAAGGGGCTGGTGCAGGCCTTTGCCGAGCGCATTCTGGCGTTGGCATGCCAGTTCGATGACGACGGCGAAATTGACGTTTTTTTGTTTGGCAAGCAGGTGCATCAACCCGCGCCCATGGGCTTGTCGAACTGGAGCGGCTACATCCCCCAGGTCATCGCGCGCCATCCGCTCGAAGGCGACACCCGCTACGGCAGTGCGATGGAGGCGATCCGCCAATTTTATTTTCCTGATGCCAGCGGCGGCGCCAGAAACAGCCCGCACAAGGCGGCGCAGCCGGTGTATGTGATGTTCGTCACCGATGGCTCGACCAGCGACAAATCGATGACTGAAAAGCAATTGCGTTGGTCCAGTATGGAGCCGATTTTCTGGCAATTCATGGGCATCGGCAAAGGCCGAAAATCCCAGCGCAAAAACAAGCTCCTCTCTGCCCTTTTCGACTCCGACTTTCCATTTCTCGAAAGTCTGGACGAACTGCCTGGCCGGCTGATTGACAACGCCAACTTTTTTTCCGTCAGTTCGCCCGATGAGTACCCAGATACCGCTTTGTACGACCTCTTGATGACCGAGTACCCCGACTGGCTGAAACTGGCTTCGCGCCACGGTCTGCTTTGACTTGCACGCGGTGCACCAGACTTCCCCTGCTTCAAAAAAACAGAACGATATGACCGTCTTTACCGCAACCGGCGATGTGGACCCATTTCTTCACGTTGCACTGACAAAAGGCGATCGGATTTATTGCGAATCCGACGCGATGGTGATGATGGAGGTCACGCTGGACCTCAAAGGCAGCATGAACGGCGGTATCGGCCGAGCGCTTTTGCGCAGCTTTGCCAATGGCGAGTCTTTCTTTCAACAACAGATCGAAGCGGTGCGCGGCGACGGCGACTGTCTGTTATCGCCCGTCTTGCCTGGCGCGCTGCAAGTCCTTGATGTCGGCAAGCGGCAGTATTTTTTGAATGACGGCGCTTTTGTGGCGGCCACCTCTGGCACAGAAATGAAGGTGCGCACGCAAAGCATCGGCAACGCACTGTTCGCGCAGTCGGGTGGCTTTTTTGTGATGGAGACTTCTGGCACCGGCCAAGTGGTGGTTTCAGGCTTCGGCTCGATGTTCGAACTCGACGTCTCGCCAGGCAAAGACATGATCATCGACAACGCCCACGTCGTGAGTTGGGACAGCAGTCTGCAATACGAAATTTCCGTCACCACCGGCAGCGGCGGCGGCTTGGGCGGCATGCTGGGCAACATGATCAACAGTTTCAAGAGCGGTGAAGGCATCGTGCTGCGCTTCAGCGGCAGCGGCAAGATCAACGTGTGCTCGCGCAACCGCGACGCCTTTGTTGAATGGATGAAAAAGGAAACATCCGGCAGAAAATCAAGCCGCTGATTCCGCCCCACACAGTTTTACAATTCACCGACAGCATTGGCTGCCAGGTGATTTTTTCTCAACCCGAACTCAACCCATCAAGGAGCACAGCATGGCAATTAACCTGCAAAAAGGCCAGAAAATTTCCCTCGATAAAGAGGCTGGCGTCAAACTGACCAACATCACCATGGGCTTGGGCTGGGACCCGATCAAGACCAAGGGTCTTTTCGGCTTCGGTAGCAAAGCCCAAGAAGTTGACCTAGATGCTTCTTGCATCATGTTTGGCGAGCAAGGCAACCAAATAGACGCTGTCTGGTTCCGTCAATTGAAGTCCAATGACGGTTCCATTGTTCACACGGGTGACAACCGCACTGGCGCGGGGGATGGCGACGACGAGCAAATCAATGTCGATCTGACGCGTGTTCCAGCCCATGTCAAAAGCCTGGTGTTCACGGTCAACAGCTTTACCGGTCAGAATTTTTCGCAAGTCGAAAATGCCACCTGCCGCATTGTTAACGCGTCCAACAACCAAGAAGTGGCGCGTTTCAATTTGTCCACGTTGGGCGCACACAACGCTCAAATCATGGCCAAGCTCTACCGCCATGGTGACGAATGGAAAATGCACGCCATTGGTGAAATCGGCAATGGCCGCACCTTTGAAGAACTGATGCCACAGATCACCCCCCACCTGTAAAAGCAGCCATGCAGCGCGTTTGGTTCAACAAAACATTCTCGTCTGTTGGCGCTGCGATCCGCCTCATCCGTGAGGCGGATCGGGCGGGCGACTACGAAATTGTGTGCAGCAGCACCAATGTGCATGCACCCGTTTTTCTGGCCGCGCATGAGTCGGTGGTTGAGCCCAGTGGCTTGAAAGGCCAGGATTACCTGTCTTGGTGCCTGGATTTTTGTCTTACGCACCGCATTGGGATTTTCATTCCCGGCAAAGAGGCCGCACTGATCAGTGGTGAGCGGGCGCGGTTCGAGGCGCAGGGCACACGCGTGTTGTCTACCGCGTCCTCAGACATGCTGGACCTGCTGCACGACAAGGCACGCTTCTACCAAAGTGTGTCTTGCAGCACGCCGCCAGCGGCTTTTCGCGTGGTGGAATCGGCGCAGCAGTTCGACACAGCCTGGCTCGAACTGAAAAAAGACCATCCCCAGCTGTGCATCAAACCTTCGGTGTCGGTGTATGGCCTGGGTTTTGCTGTCATCGATGAAGCACGTTCCAGCGCGCAGCTGCTGCTCGAAGGCGTGCAGTACCACATTGGACTGGAAGACCTGAGGCGCGGCTTTGAGGCGATGCAGACATTTCGCCCCATGCTGCTGATGGAATACCTGGACGGGCACGAGTTCAGCGTGGACTGCCTGGGCGACAACGGCCGACTGGTCTGCGCCATTGCGCGCAAGAAGTCGCTGGCCGCTGGCCAGGGCCAGCTGATCGACCTGCGCGACGACATTCTGGAAAGCACCCGCCAACTCACCAAGACCTATGGCCTGAACGGCGTTTTCAATGTGCAGTTCCGCGAGGGCCAAAGCGGCCTGGGCCTGCTGGAGATCAACCCGCGTATGTCAGGCGGTATCGCCATGGCCTGCCTGGCTGGGCCCAACTTGCCTTATCTGGCCTTGACCGGGTTTGACCGCGGGTTTGACACCTTGGTGGTGCCCGAGGTCTGTGGCGGGCTTCGCGTGGGTGAGGTCGCGTTGGCCACGGCGATGCCATGAGCGCCGCTGTGGCTCCGTGCACAGCAGGGTCATGAAGCCCGATAGCGCCGCCATGCCACCCATGAGCACCGGCACCACAAACGGCGTGCATCGCGTCACGCTGCCCACTGGCCTGATGACACTGAGTGTTGATGGCGAGGGGCCATTTTCCCTGGACGACCTGATTGGCTTCGCGGCACGGGCCAACACCCGGCGCGGCTTTCTGTTTTTGAGCAAGGTGCTGGGCAAACACTGGCCGGTCACGCCACGCCAGATGCAGGCCGTTCACACCGAACTGGCTGCGCGCATTCCGCACGATCTGCCTGGCCCGGTGGTGTTCATCGCCATGGCCGAAACGGCCATCGGCCTGGGACAAGGCGTGTTTGAAGCCTGGAAAACCGCCCACCCGCAGCGCGAAGCGCTGTTTTTGCACACCACGCGCTACCAGGTTGGCGATACGCCCATCATCGAGTTTGAGGAGGCGCACAGCCACGCACCCCGGCAGTTTCTGCACTGGCCAGACGATGCGGAGCTGCAAGGCATGTGGCTGGGCGCCCGCTCGCTGGTGCTGATCGATGACGAGGCCAGCACGGGCAACACGTTTTTGAATTTGAGCGCGGCCTGCCGCGTGCTCAGCCCGACGATTGAACGCGTCCATCTCGCGGCCATCACCAACTTCATGGGCCGCGAGGCCAACGCGGCCTTGTCTGGGCGCTTTGGCCTGCCGGTCACCGTGGGCGCTGCGCTCAGCGGCGAATACACCTTCACGCCTGGCCAACTGCAGCCCGCCAGCGGCGCGGCGCAGCGGTTCGAAGCCCATGCAGAACGGGGCGCCAGCGCCGGCTTCGGCCGTCTCGGCCTGGACCGGGCTCTGCGCGAACCCACCGCGCTGGTCCAGCGTTTAAGAGCCCATATCGGCTCGACCGAGCGCGTGCTGGTGCTGGGCACCGGCGAATTCATGCACATGGCCTTTTTGCTGGCGCGCACGCTCCAAGCCGATGGCGTCAACGTCGTCGTGCAATCCACCACGCGCTCGCCCATTTTGCAATGGGGCGCGGTCAGCCACATCCTGAGCTTCCCCGACAACTACGGCGAGGGCGTGGGAAATTTCCTCTACAACACCGTGCCCGGTCAGTACGAGCATGTCTTCATTTGCCACGAAACACCCCCCAACGCGGCGTTGCAGCAGCTGGCCAAGGCCGTCCAAGGTCGCTTGTTCCATTTTTTATCTGAGAGCCATTGTGAAGAAATTCCTGTTCGTTGACCTTGACGACACCCTGTTTCAGACACCGGGCAAATGCGCAGATGAAAAAGACCTGCACCCTGCCGCCTATTTGCAAGACGGCTCCGCTTGCTCTTTTTCCACGCCGCGCCAGCGCGCGTTCTTCGAGCTGATGGACAGAGAGACGACCTTGATTCCGGCCACCGCACGCAACCACAACGCCTTGAATCGGGTGGGCCTGAAATTCTCCAGCCACGCCATCATTGATTACGGCGGCGTCGTGTTGACGCCCAACGGCACGCCCGACGGTGAGTGGCTGGAGCTGATGCGCGCGGACATGGCGCTGGCGCTGGACGGTTTGAAGGAAGCCATCGACGTGATTGACCGCTATTCGGCCCGGGTCGGTTTGAAAGGCAGAGCGCGCCTGGTTGAGGACTACGACACGCCGTTTTACATCGTCGTCAAAGACCCGGACAAGCAGGCCGATCGGCTGGCGCTGATTGAGCGCGAAGCGTTGGTGGACTGGGTTGCCAGCGAAGCCGGGCAAGATTTTTACCTTCACCGCAACAGCAACAACCTGGCCGTGCTGCCCAAAACGCTGAACAAGGCCCGGGCTGTGCATCATCTGCGCCAACAGTTGCAGGCCGAACACGGCGAGATCATGACGCTGGGCATGGGTGACAGCCAGTCGGACGCGCGCTTCATGGCCGCCTGCGACTACGCCATCGTGCCTAGCGGCACCCAGCTCGCGGCCCTCACGGTGGCAGCGCTGTGAGTTTCTGCGGCAGTTACCGGCCAGACGACGTCACTTTCTTGCTCAAGCGCTTGCCGACACTGCCTTTTGTCGATGTCGCGCTCAAGGAGAAACTGATTCAGTCGGGCCAGCGGCACTACAGCGAAATGCTCTCGCCCGAAGCGCTGCCTTCCCCCCGTTATCTGGCGATTTTCCGCAGCGCCCTTGAGGCCAACCGCCAGCAGATGGCACGCGACTGCCTCACCCTGGCCAGCTTGATTGCCGCGCGGCGCAGCGGCCCCATCACGCTGGTCTCGCTGGTGCGCGCGGGCACACCGGTGGGCGTGATCCTCAAGCATTTGCTGCATCAGGTGCTGGGGCGCGAGGCGACGCATTACGCCGTCTCCATCGTGCGCGACCGGGGCGTTGACGAGGTGGCACTGCGCCACATCCTGGCTCAGGGCCACACGCCAGAGTCCATCGTCTTCATCGACGGCTGGACCGGCAAGGGTGTGATCTCGCGGGTACTGACGCAGGCCATTGAAGACTTCAACCGGCGCCATGCCTGCGCGATCGATCCAGGCTTGTATGTCTTGTCCGATCTGGCTGGCACGGCCGCCTGCGCGGCCTCATCGCTGGACTACCTGATTCCGTCGAGCATCCTGAATGCCACCGTGTCTGGGCTGGTCAGCCGCTCGGTGCTGAACGACGCCATTGGTCCCGGCGACTTTCACGGCTGCGTGTATTACGATGAATTCGAAGCGCACGATGTGTCGCGCGAATTTGCCGACAGTTTGGTGGCCGCAGGCGTGACGCTGGCCAACCAGGAAGGCCTGATCGCACCCGTGCCGATTGACCAGACCCATGCCCGCGCGATATCCAGCCAATTCCTTGCCGCTACGATGGCGCGACACGGCCTCACCGATGTCAATTTGGTCAAACCCGGCATTGGCGAGGCTACCCGCGTGCTGCTGCGCCGCGTGCCGCGTCTTTTGATTCTGCGCGACCCCGATGCGCCCGATGTCGCGCACTTGAGCGTATTGGCGACAGAAAAATCGGTTTCACTGATCGTGGATGCCGAATTGCCTTACCAGGCCGTATCCCTCATTCAAAGTGCATCAGATGGCTGAAAAAAAAATACTCGGGGCCTCGCTGTATGTGCCGGCCACCCACAAGGACTTGCAGCAAATCGCCCATGGCGATTTGCTCAGCGAAGTGCGCTCGCTTATCTTCTGCACCGAAGACGCCGTGGCAGATAACGAGTTGAGCTACGCCTTGTTCAACCTGTCACTGGCACTGCAAGAAATGACGCAACGCCTGGATGCAGAGCGCTTTGTTCGCGTGCGCAACCCCGATGTCCTGCGGCGCGTGCTGGAAATGCCCGGATCGCACAAGCTGAGCGGCTTTGTGCTGCCCAAAACCACCCGGCACAACTTCGATGCCTACTTCCGCCTGGTTCGCAAGACCCCCTTCCAGCTGATGCCCACGCTGGAGACCGCCGAGGTGTTTGACGAGACCGAGATGAAACTGTTTCGCCAGTGCCTGGAGCAGCCTGGCGTGCGCGAACACATCTTGGCCCTGCGCATTGGCGGCAACGACCTGCTGGCCCTGCTGGGTATCCGGCGTCCGCGCAGCATGACGATGTACCGTACGCCCATTGGGCCGGTGATCTCGCGCCTGGTCACAACGTTTTTGCCTTATGGTTTTGCTTTGACCGCGCCGGTGTTTGAGCACCTGGACAATCCGGCCCTGCTGGCGCAGGAAGTGCAGGAAGACCTGGCGCACGGACTGGTGGGCAAGACCGCCATTCACCCCAGCCAGGTCGCATTGATCGAGCAGCATTACCGTGTCCACCACAGCGATGTGGAAACGGCGCTGCGCATCATGAGCCCAGACAGCCCGGCCGTCTTCAAAATGCACGACTCGATGTGCGAAGTGGCCACCCACCGCGCCTGGGCGCACAGCGTGGTCGAACAAGCGCGTATTTTTGGTGTCCATCACGCGGGCGGCGAGCCAACCAACGGCGCGCCCGCCTTCAACTAGCAACCAGAGAACTTTTGGAAGGTTTGAATCATGAGCGATTTCTCACGTGGACAAAAAGGAAAACTGGCTGACATGGGCTGCACGGGAGCATTTCCCGTTGTGCTCAATGTGTCGGCACAGGGCATGGACATCGACATCAGCTGCTTTGGCCTGGACGCCAACGGCAAGCTCTCCGACGACCGTTTCATGGTGTTCTTCAACCAAAAATCGTGCCCCGGCGGCGGCGTGACGCTGGAGCTGGGCCAAGGCAGCGCGACCTTCAGCACCGATGTCGCGCGCCTGCCCGAGACGATTCACAAGCTGGTATTCACCGCCTCCATCAACGGCGAAGGCACGATGCGCCAGCTCGGCGCCAGCAGCCTGCGCCTGGGCAGCACCACTTTTTCCTTTTCAGGCGCGGACTTCCAGGCGGAGAAAGCCGTGATCGTCGGCGAGATTTACAAGCGCGATGGCCTGTGGCGCTTTGGCGCCGTCGGCCAGGGTTTCAATGGCGGACTGTCCGCGCTGCTCAAGCATTTCGGCGGCACCGAGGAAGCAGCACCGACCCCGGCGCCTGCCCCGGCCCCTGCCCCGGCGCCAGTGCCAGTGCCAGTGCCAGTGCCGGAAACCAAAAAAGTGTCCCTGTCGAAAATCACGCTGGAGAAGCGTGGCGACAAGATTTCGCTGGAAAAAACCGGCCAGAAAGGCTTTGGGCGCACCCGCGTCAACCTGAACTGGGACCAGTCTGCAGCGCCTGCCCCTGCCCCTGCCGCACCCAAAAAAGAGGGTTTTCTCAGCCGAATGATGGGCACCGGTGCGCCCGCGCGCTCCAGCACAGGCATCGACCTGGACCTGGGCTGCATGTACGAACTGATGGACGGCACGCCCGGCTGCGTGCAGGCGCTGGGCAACAGCTGGGGCAGTTTCAATCAGCCACCCTACATTCATCTGGACGGCGATGACCGCTCGGGCACCAACACCGCCGGGGAAAACATGTTCATCAACGGCGACCAGTTTCACCAGATCAAACGCGCGCTGATCTTCACCTTCATCTACGAAGGGGCGCCCAACTGGGCCGCCACCAACGGCGTGGTCACCATCGAAATGGCGGGTCAAGCACCGGTGGAAGTGCGGCTGGACAACGGCACCGACGCCTCGATGTGCGCCATTGCGATGATCGAGAACACCGGTGGCAAACTGCAGATCACCAAGCTGGTCGAGTATTTCCACCATGCCGGCTCCAAAAGCACGCACCAGCTGATCAACGAACGCTTCGGCTTTGGTTTGCGCTTCAAAGCTGGCAGCAAAGGCTGAGGCACCCAAGGCTTGATCACCACAACGCAGGCAAGACCCCAGCCATGACCCAAGACACCCCATCCCCCCTCCACGAAGCCCGCGTCTGGAGCGACGAACGCTGGACCGCACGCGTGGTGAAGAACGACGACGACGACGGCTGGGCGGTGGCGATGTTTCTGGACGGCGAGGCCGAGCCGGCGCTGGTGGGGCCCTGGACCATGGGGCGCGACAAGAAGAACCCCAAGCCGCTGGACACCAACGCCTTCAACACGCTGGTGAAGACGGCCAAGGAGGTGATCCGCCGCTCTGAGCAGCAGCGCCATGCCGAGTTGAACAAGAACCTGAATGTGACGGTGGGCGGGCGGCGCGTGCGCGTGGCGCTGGCCATCGTGCCTGATGAAGAAGGCGCCAGCGCCACCTTGCGTGCCACCGACGAGTTCGACGAAGCGCTGGCAGTGGTGTCGGTGCCACCCACCTTCAAGCTGACCGTGGCCAGCGCCGAGGCGTGGGTCGCCTCGGGTTTCGAGAGGCCGCAGCGATGATCGACGGTTTGATTGCTGGACGCCTGATGGGCGATGCCTCGCGCCGGGTGGACAAGGCGGGGCGCACCTACCTGGTGGCGCGCGTGCTGGCACGCAACAAGGCAGACGAGGAGTTCATCGTCAACGTGATCGCTTTCGACGAAGCGCCTTGCGCGGCCTTGCTGGCCCTGCGCGATGGCCAGGCGCTCGCACTGTCAGGCGCGCTCACACCCAAGGTGTGGACCGACAAACAGGGCATTGCCCGCCCGAGCCTGGATCTGGTGGCCGTGCAGGTGATGGCGGCGCACGATGCGGGGCAGAAGCCGCCAACGCCGGGCGAAGCGGGTTGATCCGCTGACGTTGCGCTACGGTGAGCGGATGATCGCGCGCGCCGCGTTGTCGGCAATCGCTTTCGCCAAGCGCGCCAGCAGCGCATCGGGCAGGTCGTGGCCCATGCCGGGGATGAAGTCGGTCTGGGCACCTGGGATGTGTTGGGCAAGCTGCTCGCCGCAGGCCAGCGGCACCAGCGGGTCGGCGATGCCGTGCACGATGCGGGTGGGCGCGGTGATGCGCGCGAGCAGCGGCGTTCGGTCGCCGTCAGCCACGATGGCGAGCAGCTGGCGCGCCGAGCCGGCAGGGTGCCAGGCGCGCTGCACCGATGCGATGGCGCGCTGGCGCATCGCTGGCGTGTCCATGGGGTAGGCGGGGCTGCCGATCACGCGCAGCACATTCACGATCCAGTCTGCCGCGGCCTCGGGGCCGCTGCCCATAGGGCGCGACATCAGCGCACGGCGCACCGACCAGGCTGGCCGCGGCAGCGAACGCGCGCCGCTGGTGGTCATCATCAGCGTGAGGCTGGCCACGCGATGCGGCGCGTCGGCGGCGAGGTGTTGCGCGATCATGCCGCCCATGGAGGCACCGCACACGTGGGCCTGGGCGATGCCCAGCGCGTCCAGCACACCGAGTGCGTCGCGCGCCATATCGGCCAGGGTGTAGGGCGATGTCACCGGCAGGCGCAGCATGTGGCGCAGGCCAGCGAGCACCATGTTGGGCACACCGGCGTGGTCAAAGCCCTGGCTCAGGCCGATGTCGCGGTTGTCGAATCGGACCACGCGAAAACCGCGCTCGATCAGCGGGTCCACCAGCGCCTGCGGCCAGGCGATGAGCTGCATGCCCAGGCCCATGATGAGCAGCACCACCGGGCCGTCACGCGGCCCTTGGTCATCGACTTCGATCGGCAGGTTGTTGGCTTGAATTTGCATGGATCAATACAACGCTGTGACCACTTCGGGCTGGTGCGCCACCTTGAAAAACCAGCGCCGAGCGCCTTGCGCGTCAAACCGTTTCCATTTCTCGGGGTCTTGGCGCAGTCGGTCGGCGATGGCGTACATCGCCAGCGGGTTCATGCCCATGCCGAGGTGGCTGGCGTGGACCTCGATATTTTCGGTGTGGGCGTGGCGCGCCGGGTTGATGCTGCATGGCCAGGCAACGATGCCGTCGGTCTTGCTGTAGATCGAGGTGGTGGGCACCGGCGGCGGCTTGCGCACCTCGGCCAGCAGGTCGTCGTCCTGGCTGTGCTGGCCGCTGACCATTTGGTAAAAGCGCCAGGCGTTGGTGGCCTTGGGGTGGCCAGTGAACGGTGTGCCCAGCGTGATCACGCAGCGCACCTTCTTCGGCATTTCTTTCGCCATTTCGCGCGCGTAGATGCCGCCCAGGCTCCAGCCGATCAGGCTCACCGGCGCGCCGCCATGCTGGGCACTCAGGCTTTGGATGCGCTCGCGGCAACCGTCGAGCACGCCCGCGCGTGGGCCGAGGTTGACGCCCTGCTCCCAGGGCTGGGCGCTGTAGCCCTGTTGATCGAGGAAACGGCGCAGTGCCTTGGTGCTGAAGTCAGAGGCACCCAGACCGGGCAGCACCAGCACCGGATGGCCATCGCCCGTGGGCAGTTGGGACAGCCAGGGCGTGACGGCCATCAGGCTCATCGCCTCCCAGGGTGCGCGGGCTTCCAGCATCAGCAGCCAAAGGCCGGGGGCTGTCAGGCCCAGGGCGGTGGTTGGATCGTCGCCGGCCTCAGGGTCCGGGGCGCTACGGCTGCGCGCGCGCGCGCGTTGCAAAAAATTAGAAGCCATCCAAACATGCTAACCAGCGCGCGGCGTGCTGTCTGGTGCCTTGACCCTAGGGTGAGGTCGCTTGCGGGACACGGCGGGTTTGACCTCGGTGGCGGGCGGGGGGATGCCGTGCGTCTGGGCCAGTGGAGTGGGCAATGGCAGCGCGCGCAGCTCGGCCAGCGCCGCGTCCACCGCCTGAGCCAGCGCCTTCACATCGGGCAAGGCAGCGCCGTCGGCCATGAGGCCGAAGTCCATCGACGCGTCAAAGCTTTGCACCGTGATGTTGAGCGCCAGCCCGTGCACCACAATGCTGGTAGGGAAGTTGCTGAGCACGCGCGCACCGGCGAGGTACAACGGCACCTGCGGGCCGGGCACGTTGGAGATCACCAGGTTGGCCAGCTGCGGCAGCTTCTCGGCCACCCGCGCCTTGCCGTAAAGCGAGGCCGCCGCTTCGATCAGCCAGGGCATACCGATGGAGGGAAAGTCGGTCGGCAAGATGCTCTTCATGCTGCCCATGGTCGACTTCATCGCCGCGCTGGCGGCGCGGATGTGCGCCAGCCGTTTGGCTGGTTGCGCCAGGTGGGTGCCCAGGCTGATCAGGCTCATCGAGGCCTGGTTGTCTTGCCGGGTGTCGCCAGCCGCCCGCAGGGTGATCGGCACCGCGGCCACCAGGCTTTTGCGCGGCAGCTCACCCCGCTGCTGCAGGTAGTGGCGCAGCGCGCCCGAGCAGAGCATGAGCACCAGGTCGTTGAGCGTGGCCTGGTGGTCGCGGGCCAATGCTTTGAGCTCGGCCAGTGGCACGCTGGTGGCAGCGAAAGCCCGCGAGCTGCCCACGGTGGTGTTCATCGGCGTGGTGGGCGCGAGCGTCACATTGCCCGAGCCTTGGCCGAGCAGCTTTTTCGGGTGCAGCACGGTCTTGGCGGTACCAGCCACCGTGCCCAGCGTGGCCGGCAGGTTGCGCACGATGCGCGCCACCTGGGCGGCCTCCATCGTGATCGCGCCGCGCAGCATCTCCACCATGTCGAGTTTGAAGGTCTTGACGCGCCCGGAGGGCCGCAGCGCGATCTCGCGCGGCTCGGGCGTGAGGTCGAACAGCACATTGCCCAGCGCCACCGCCGCCTGGCCGTCCACCGCCGCGTGGTGCAGCTGCGTGACCACGCCCACCTGTTTGTGTCCGCTGGCACTCTTGGGCAGACCCTCGATCACATGCATTTTCCACAACGGACGGCTGCGATCGAGCAGCTGCGGGTGCAAACGCGAGACCTGCGCTTCCATCAGCGCGAGCGCATCGCGGTCACCGGTCTCGCGGCGAGACAGGCGGTGCTCAACGATGTGCAGCGAGAGGTCGGGCTCGGCATCGACCCAGGCCGGGTTGGCCAGGTTCAATGGCATCCACCAGGGCCGGCGGCGCAGCACCGGCGTGGCGGGCAGGCGCGCGCTGATCAGGCGGCGCAGGTCGTTCACATAGCGACCCCGGTGGCCGGCGGGAAGCTCCAGCAGATGCATCGCACCCACATGCATGGGCATCTCGGGTTTTTCCAAATAGAGGAAGGTGGCGTCCAGGCCGGAGAGCTGTTTCATGGTGTGGGGGTGGCGTGTTGCTGGTGTGAAGGCATGCCGGCGAGAAGGCTCGCGCCGCCGCGGGGATTTGCCAAAAAGAAGCGCAGCATCTCGGCCGAGGCGTTCACCCCGTGCGCGCTGGCGTGACTGCCCCGCACATCACCGCCAGACCAGGCGTGGCCCGCGCCGTGCAGCAACCAGTGCTCGGCCACCACGGAGCCGGGTACCGCCGGGTTGACCACGCAAGTGCGGGTGTGGCGCTGGCCGTCGCTGCTGGCGCCCTGCTCTTGCGTCTGGAGCGTGGTGGCAATGCCTGCTGCTGCACCCTGAAGCAGCTGCGCTGCATTGCGCTGGTGCACGGTGGTGTCGGCATCGCCATGCATGACGATCAGGGGCACCACCCGAGCGCCGTTTTTGGGCAACGGTGCGCGCCAGCCCTTGGCGCCGCTTTTCATGGCGGACAGCGCGCCCATCATGTTGTGGGCGGCACCGGCTGGCAGGCCGGAATGCACGCCGAACGCCGCAAACACCTCGGGGTACTCCTGAGCCAGCACCGCGGCCATGGCGCCACCGGCCGACAGGCCTGCCACGTACACCCGTTTGGCATCGACCGCCTGCGCGGCCACGGCGTGTTGCACCATCGCCAGCAAAAGTGCGGGCTCACCAGCGCCGGCCTGCTGATCTTCGGGCCGGAACCAGTTCCAGCAGCCGTTGGCGTTGGCGCTCTGGCTTTGCGTTGGGTAGAGCACCAGCGCACCAGCGGTCTCGGCGCTGGCGTTCATGCGGGTGCCTCGGGCGAAGTCTGGCGCGTCTTGCGTGCAGCCATGCAGCATCAGCACCAACGGCCGACCATCAGGGGGTGCAGCGGTCTTGGGGGTGTAGAGAAAGTAAGGGTGACTGGCGCCTTGGTGCGTGAAAGCCACGCACTCGAACCGGCCGGGTTCGCTGGCGCTGGGCGCTGGCGCCTGCGCGTTGGGGCCTGCGCGGTACTGGGAGGCTGCTTGCGCCGCTGCGCCACCCACCGGTGGCACCCAGATGTTTTCACCGCCCAAGTCCAGCTTGTTCAGCTTGTTCAGCTTGTTCAGCTTGTTCAGCTTGTTCAGCACATCTTGCACGCCGGCCATCCCCCGCGCGGCCAGACCTGAGAGGCGCTCGCTGGGCGGCGACGGCTCTGGCGCC
>JBLIJY010000009.1:0-18056 GCA_047636095.1 Hydrogenophaga sp.
AGCGGCTCTCGGGTGCTGCTATACTTCGCAGCTTCGAACGGTTTGTAGGCGCGTAGCTCAGCTGGTTAGAGCACCACCTTGACATGGTGGGGGTCGTTGGTTCGAGTCCAATCGCGCCTACCAAACATCGAAAAAATGCAGACAACCTGCCGGCAGCCAGCCGGCTTTTTTTCGCCTGTCACTTCTTTATTGTCCAGTCTGGTGTGGTCTGTTACAAGGCGGTCCGGGTCTTTGTTGGTGTGACTGGCCGATGATTGGGCTTATCCTTTGGGACAGTCGCCCATTTCCGGTCGATCTGTTTCTCGCCCGATCAGAAAGAGACTCTGTGCAAAAAAGCAAAACCGACGCCGACAGCACCGCACCCGATGCGGTTCGGGTGATCAAAAAGTATCCGAACCGGCGCCTGTACGACACCGACACCTCGTCCTACATCACCATGGCTGAGGTGAAAGCGCTGGTCATGGAAGACGAGCGCTTTGTGGTGCGCGACGCCAAGACCAACGACGATCTCACCCGCAGCATTCTTCTGCAGATCATCTTGGAAGAAGAGACAGCGGGGGCCCCCATCTTCACCGAGCAGGTATTGGCCAACATCATCCGGTTTTACGGTCATGCCATGCAGGATTTCATGGGCGCCTACCTGGAGAAAAACGTCCAGACCTTCATGGATCTGCAACACAAGATGGCAGAGCAGTCCTCAGGCTTGAACCCCGAGGTGTGGAGTCAGTTCATGAATGCTCAGTCACCGATGATGCAGGGGATGATGGGTGCCTATTTGGATCAATCGCGTTCCGCTTTCACCCAGATGCAGGAGCACATGCAAAAAAACAGCGAGCAGATGCTCGCTACCCTCGGCATGAAACGCTAGTGACCGCTGCGCACTTTGTGCCCGCTGGCGGTTGAGCCTCGTTGAACGTGGCGCTCTGAGACAATGGGGGGATGAATGAAACCGTTGTCTCTCCTGGTGCTGCTGCACCCAAAGTCGGGTTTGTGAGTCTGGGTTGCCCCAAAGCACTCACCGACTCCGAACTCATCCTGACCCAGCTCAGCGCCGAGGGGTACCAGACCTCAAAAACCTTTGCCGGGGCCGATTTGGTGATCGTGAACACCTGTGGCTTCATCGATGACGCGGTGAGGGAGAGCCTGGACACGATTGGCGAAGCACTGGCCGAAAACGGCAAGGTGATCGTCACCGGCTGCCTGGGCGCACGCGAAAGCGAGGGCGGTGGCAACCTGGTGCGCAACATGCACCCCAGCGTGCTGGCGGTAACGGGACCTCACGCCACGCAAGAGGTGATGGACGCGGTGCACACGCACCTGCCCAAGCCCCACGATCCCTTCTTGGACCTGATACCGGCCCAGGGCATCAAGCTCACGCCGCGCCACTACGCATACCTGAAAATCAGCGAAGGTTGCAACCACCGCTGTACCTTCTGCATCATCCCTTCGATGCGCGGTGATCTGGTGAGCCGTCCGATCGGTGATGTGTTGAACGAGGCCCGCAAGCTGTTCGAGGCTGGTGTGAAAGAGTTGTTGGTGGTGAGCCAGGACACCTCTGCGTATGGCGTGGATGTGAAATACCGGATGGGTTTTTGGGACGGCAAGCCAGTCAAGACACGCATGTTGGATCTGGTTCGCTCGCTCGGTGAACTGGCGCGCGGTTACGGCGCCTGGGTGCGCTTACACTACGTTTACCCTTACCCGCATGTGGATGAGATCATTCCGATGATGGCCGAGGGCCTGTGCCTGCCGTATTTGGACGTGCCGCTGCAGCACAGCCACCCCGATGTGCTCAAACGCATGAAGCGCCCGGCCAGTGGTGAACGTAACCTGGAGCGCATCGCGCGCTGGCGCGAGCTGTGCCCGGAGATCGTGGTACGCAGCACCTTCATCGCGGGCTTTCCTGGCGAGACTGAGGCTGAGTTCCAGCACCTGCTGGACTTCGTGCAGGAAGCGCGCATCGACCGCGCTGGCTGCTTTGCCTATTCGCCAGTCCAGGGCGCTGCCGCCAACGCTCTGACCGATCCGGTGGTGGCCGAGTTGCGCGAAGAGCGGCGCGCCCGTTTCATGGCGGTGGCCGAAGCGGTGTCGGCTGAGAAGCTGCGAGGCCGGGTGGGCGCGACCATGCAGGTGCTGGTGGATTCAGCGCCGGGGCTGGGCAAAAAAGGGGGGGTAGGCCGCAGCTACGCTGATGCGCCCGATATCGATGGCGTGGTGCGCCTGTTGCCGCCTGAGAAGATCAGCAAGACCCTTAAAGTGGGCGAGTTCACCAAGGCGCGCATCGTCGCGGCTGAGGGTCACGACCTGCTGGCGGTCCCATTTTGAACGGGCGCGTTTGCCGCGCTTGCGCGCAGGCCCAACAAAAAAGGCTTGCAAACGCGGTGTTTGCAAGCCTTTATGATCATGGTGCCCAGGAAGGGACTCGAACCCCCACGCCTCTCAGCGCTAGTACCTGAAACTAGTGCGTCTACCAATTCCGCCACCTGGGCATTTCAGGAAAAACAGAATTCTAGCAGAAAAATTGTGAACGAAAAAAACAGCCTGTTGGCCGAATTTGAAGGTGTTGTCTCTGGCCATCGCGACGGCCACGGTTTTGTGATCCGGGACGACGGACAGCCGGACATTTACCTGCCCTCCAACGAGATGCGCGCCGTCTTGCACAGGGACCGGGTCAAAGCGCGCATCGTGCGGCTCGACCGCAAAGGACGCCCTGAAGGGCGCGTAACCGAGATTGTGGAGCGTGCCAACGCACCCATCATTGGCCGCTTGCTGCTGGAGAGTGGCATCTGGCTGGTGGCCCCTGAAGACAAGCGATATGGGCAGGACGTTCTCATCCCCAAGGGTGCGATCGGTTCTGCCAAGGCGGGGCAGGTGGTGGTGGTGCAGCTCACCGAGCCGCCTGCACTGTACGGCCAGCCGGTGGGTCGGGTGAATGAGGTGCTCGGCGAGATCGACGACCCGGGGATGGAGATTGAGATCGCGGTGCGCAAGTACGACGTACCACACGAGTTCTCTGATGCCGCGCTGGCGCAAGCTCGTGGCTTGCCAGATCACGTGCTCGCAGGCGACCATCGGCAGCGTGTGGATCTGCGCGACGTGCCGCTGGTCACCATCGACGGCGAAGATGCGCGCGATTTCGACGACGCGGTGTACTGCGAACCGGCCAAGGTGGGTCGCGGCAAGGGCTGGCGTTTGCTGGTGGCGATTGCCGACGTGAGCCACTATGTGGAAACCGGGTCGCCCATCGACGTGGACGCTTACGACCGCGCCACATCGGTGTATTTCCCGCGCCGGGTGATCCCCATGCTGCCGGAGAAACTTTCCAACGGCCTGTGCTCGCTTAACCCGGGCGTGGAGCGCGTGTGCATGGTGTGCGACATGCTGGTCAATGCCAAGGGTGAAGTGCACGCCTACCAGTTCTATCCGGCGGTCATGTTCAGCCACGCCCGCCTGACCTACACCGAGGTGGCCGCAGCGCTACAAAACACCCGTGGGCCTGAGGCAGCACAGCGCAAGGCCGTGTTGCCTTATCTGATCAACTTGCACGACGTCTATCGTGCGCTGTTGGTTGCGCGCCATGCCCGCGGTGCGGTCGATTTCGAAACGGTGGAGACGCAGATCGTGTGCGACGAGTCCGGGCGCATCGAGAAAATCGTGCCCCGCACCCGCAACGACGCGCACAAGTTGATCGAAGAGGCCATGTTGGCGGCCAACGTGTGTTCAGCCGATTTCATCGGCCAAGGCAAGCACACCGGCCTGTTTCGGGTGCACGAAGGTCCCACACCGGAGAAGCAGGACATTTTGCGCAACTACCTCAAGGCGATGGGGGTGTTGCAGACCTTGAGCGACAACCCTCAGCCAGCGGAATACCAGCGCATCGCCGCCGCCACCAAGGAACGCCCGGAGGCGCCGCAGATTCACACCATGCTGCTGCGCTCCATGTCGCAGGCGATTTACACGCCGAACAACGAAGGCCATTTCGGCCTGGCGTTTCAGGCTTACACTCATTTCACCAGCCCGATCCGCCGCTATCCAGACCTGCTGGTGCACCGCGTGATCAAGGCCATTCTGGCGGGCCAGCGCTACCAGTTGCCCGTGCTGCCCACGCCCGGTGAGGCCCACGCGAAGCTGAGCAAACGCCTGGCCAGCCGGGTCAAGGCGCCCGCCGACCAACCCGTCAAAAAGCCGTCGGCCGACAACCTGGCTTGGCAGGCTGCTGGTATGCATTGCAGCGCCAACGAACGCCGTGCCGACGAGGCCAGCCGCGATGTGGAAGCCTGGCTCAAATGCAAGTACATGCGCGAGCACCTGGGCGAGGAATTCAGTGGTGTGGTGAGTTCGGTCACGAGTTTTGGCCTGTTTGTCACGCTGGACGCCATGTACGTCGAAGGCCTGGTGCATATCACCGAGTTGGGCGGCGAGTATTTTCGTTTCGATGAGGTGCGCCAGGAGCTGCGTGGTGAACGCACCGGCATCCGCTACGCTTTGGGGAGCCGGGTGCAGGTGCAGGTGAGCCGTGTTGACCTGGATGGGCGCCGAATCGATTTCCGTTTGGTCACCGAGGGCGAAGACGTGACCCAGCGCGCAGCGCGTGACAAGTTCGGCGATAAGCTGGGCGACAAAGCGGGTGCTGAGTCCAGTGATCAGGCAGCGCCGAAGCCGCGTCGGACGAAATCTGCGGGTGGTTCGTTGGTGTCCCGCACAGGCGATGCTGGCAAGGCCATTGCGCCTGCCAAGGGATCGGGCCGCAAAACATCAAGTCAGCGCGCTGATCGCGGTGCGCCGCGCAGCAGCCCGGGCAAGTCGGGCAAGGCCGACAAGGGCCGCCGCTGAGCCGCAGGTTTTTGTTTGGTGTTTGTTTTCTGATTGGATGGGTGCTTATGCGCGTGGTTTTGTTTCTGCTGGACACGGTGTTCTTTTTTCTGGTGGCGTCTGCCTTGCTGAGGGCCTGGATGAACCATTTGCGCATTCACATGTCCGCCCAACCCGGTCGCTTCGTGATCGCCATGACCGACTGGCTGGTGCGCCCAGTACGCCGTTTGCTGCCGAGCAGCCTGGCGAAAAGTCGGCTTGACTGGGGCAGTCTGATGGCAGCCTTCCTTCTGGCGCTGGCTTATGGGGGCGTCTGGCTGATGCTGGCCACTGCGGCTTCGACCGTGTCGGCGTCTTCCGCCGCGATGCTGCTGGCCATCCCCACGCTGGCGATCAAGCTGCTGCTGCGCACAGTGTTGCAGGGGTTGATGCTGCTGCTGCTGGGCTACGCCGTGTTGTCCTGGGTGCAGCCGCACTCGCCCGTGCTGGAAACCCTGGACCGGTTGTGCGCGCCTTTGCTGCGCCCCGTGCGGCGCATCATTCCCACGATCGGTGGTGTGGACCTTTCGGTACTGGTGCTGATCGTCTTGCTTCAGGTGGCTCTGATGGTGCTGGGTTGAAGAAGCGAGGCTGATCGGGCCTCACACCACGGATCGCACCCGAGATGCCAGGCGGTCTGCGGTCAATGCCCCCGGATGGGTGAACCCCCAGTGGTCGGCGAGCCAACCGTGCTCAAACACCGCTGCTGCCACCCGGTCTTGGAGGACGGCTGGCAACACGTCCTCTGGTCTTGTCAACGCCGCACCTACCAGACCGGCCAGCACATCGCCGGTGCCGGCGGTGGCCAGTGCGGCGTTGCCGGTGGGGTTGATCAGCGGCGCCATGCCAGGCGTTGCGATCACGGTGCCTGACCCTTTGAGCACACAGACGGCGCCGAAGCGCTCAGCGAGCGTGCGGCCTGCCTGCAGCCGGTCGCACATCACCTCGGCCGTGCTGGTTTCAAGTAAGCGGGCTGCTTCCAGAGGGTGGGGTGTGAGCACAGTGAACGCGCCGCGTTCACTGCGATGGCGCAGCTGGGCTTGCAGCGAGGCGTCGCGTGCGATCGCGTTCAGCGCGTCAGCGTCCAGCACCAGCCGCCAGGCTCCCGCCATCACCGCAGGTAGCACGCTGACGACGGCGTCACCGCCCCCACAACCACAAACGACGACAGACTTGCTCAGTGCATCGCGTTGCAGCAACAAATCGGCGCACCGGAACATCAGCTCAGGTGCCTGCGGGTCCCAACGCACAACACGGCTGTCATCTGCCAGCAAACCCACCAGCACCCGGCCAGCCCCGGCGCGCAAGGCAGTTCGCGCTGCGAGCAATGCCGCGCCTGTCATCCCCACACCGCTGAGCGAAATGTCTTGCCCGCCGATCACCACCACGTCGGCGCGGCTGCCTTTGTGGCTAGCTTGTGCGCGCGGGTGGGCGGCGGGGGCTTGAGCGTGGCGACCAGCGAGCCAAGCTGCCGCTGCCAAATCAGCGGGTACCGTGCACTGCAAATCGTCGAACCATATCTGGCCCGCTTGGTCACGGCCTTGGGCGGTGAACAAGCCCGGTTTCAAGGTGATTAGTGACAGGGTGTGGCGCGGCCCTGTGGGTGGCACAGAACCCGATTCACCCGTGGGCGCTGGCCAGCAGCCGGTGTCGGCATCTAGGCCGCTGGGCACATCGACGCACAAACAGGGTGACGGCGAGCGCTGGAGCAACGCCAGCCATTGGGCTAGTTTGCCCTGTGGCGCACGGGTCACGCCAATGCCCAGCAGGGCGTCGATACCCAAGTCCCATGTGGGTGGCGGTTCTTCAGCGAACCGCACGCCTGCCGAGCGCGCGTCGGCCAGGGCCTGGGCGGCATCGGGTGGTGGGGTGGCGCCTGCGCTCAGCGTGACCACCACTTCGCCGTGTCCGCCTGCGGCTTGTGCTCGCTGATGAATGTGTCTGGCCGCTACCAAGCCGTCACCCCCGTTGTTGCCTGGGCCGCAGGCGATCCAGATACAGCGTGCATGCGGCGTTAGCGCCTGCGTCAACTGCGCCACCGCCAGACCGGCACGCGCCATCAGCGTGTGGTGGGGTAGGGTGGCTGCTGCGGCCCTTTCAATTTCGCGGGTCGCTGCCACGTTGTAGAGCGCCTCACGGTGGCGCTCGCTGATTCGCCGCAGCGCCATGTCCGCTCTAGGCGGCTGGTATGCGCAGCACCTGACCGGGATAAATCTTGTCCGGGTGAGTCAGCATCGGCTTGTTGGCTTCAAAGATTTGTGGGTATTTGTTGGGTGTGCCGTAAAACTGCTTGCTGATCTTGGACAGGTTGTCGCCCTTGACCACGGTGTACATCTGGGACTCGGTCTCTGGGGTGGACACAGTCATCAGATCGTTGACCTTGGTGACGTTGGCCACGTTGCCGCAGCACAACACCACTTTTTCGCGCGTGACCTGATCTGGTGCAACGCCCGAGACCGTCACGGTCTCGCTGGCGGTGTCGAACTTCACTTCCAGCGCTTCTACTTTCAGGCCCATGCTGTTGATGTAGGTGGCGATGGCATCGCCTGCGGCATCGCTGAGGGCAGCCGTCTGCTCGGCGCTGGGGGGTGTGGGCGTTGCGGGTGTTGCTGCTTCTGCGGCCTCGGCTTTGTCGACGCCAAACAGTTTTTCGCCGGCTTCTTTGATGAAACTGAACATGCCCATGGAATTCTCCTGTTGGTGGGTTGGAAAGAGGTCGCTGGCCGTCTTCTCGGCAGCCTGTCAGGCCTGGACCGCTGCGGCCGATTCGCATGCCGACACTCCCCAGGCCCGACAGTTGTCTAGGGTACCGCAGCGGTGCCAAGGACCGTGTGCGTCGACCGGGCAGTTTTTCACAGAGCGTACGCCCGCGCACCACAGCGACTGCGCGCGCATCTCGCGATCCAGATCCGCAAGATGTGCGTTGCTATAATCGAAGGGCTTTGTATCCAGTGATTCCACCTTGGTGCGTGTCGTCTGGCGGCAAAGTCAATCGCAAACCAGCCCACCCGGGTGTTGGGGTGTTGCAGCAGACCAGCCGGTCTTGCATCGTCTCAATCGGGGCTGGATTTCAGAACCAACCTTTGGAAAGTTATTTTCATGTCTATCTCCATGCGCGAAATGCTCGAAGCCGGTGTCCATTTCGGTCACCAAACACGCTTCTGGAACCCCAAGATGGCACCGTACATCTTCGGTCATCGCAACAAAATTCACATCGTCAACCTTGAGAAGACGCTGCCCCTGTTCGAAGAAGCCGCCAAGTTTGTGCGCCAGCTCTCGGCCAACCGCGGCACCGTCCTCATCGTCGGTACCAAGCGCCAATCGCGCGATATCGTGGCCGAGGAAGCCCGACGTGCTGGCGTGCCGTTTGTCGACCAGCGCTGGCTCGGCGGCATGTTGACCAACTTCAAAACCGTCAAGACATCGATCAAGCGGTTGAAAGAAATGCAGGCCCAGAAAGAAGGCGGTCTGGACAGCATGAGCAAGAAAGAGCAGCTCATGTTTGCCCGCGAGATGGAAAAGCTGGAGAAAGATATCGGCGGCATTCAGGACATGAACGCACTGCCTGATGCCATCTTTGTGATCGACGTCGGCTTTCACAAAATCGCTGTGCTCGAAGCGCAGAAGCTGGGTATTCCGTTGGTGGGCGTGGTTGACACCAACCACTCGCCGGTGGGCATTGACTACGTGATTCCCGGCAACGACGACTCGGCCCGCGCCGTGGCGCTTTACGCCCGTGGCATTGCCGACGCCATCATCGAAGGCCGCAACAACGCAGGCAACGATCTGGTCAAGACCGTGGTCGCTGAAGGCACCGACGAATTCGTCGAAGTCAAGGAAGGCTCGGCCGCCTGAGCCCAGCTTTTGCATGAAGGAGGGGCTTGCGTGGCCCCTTTTTCACAACACAACCTTTCAATCGAACTGCCCGCTGCCCAAGTCAGGCGGCGTGGCCCATGGAGAACCCCAATGGCAATTACCGCAAGCATGGTGGCTGAACTGCGCGCCAAGACCGACGCACCCATGATGGAGTGCAAGAGAGCCCTCACCGAAGCTGATGGTGACATGGTCAAGGCCGAGGAACTGTTGCGTGTCAAGTTGGGCACCAAGGCAGGCAAAGCGGCCAGCCGCGTGACCGCTGAAGGTGTGGTCACCAGCGCCATCCACGGCAGCACCGGCGCCCTGATCGAAGTCAACTGTGAAACCGACTTCGTGACCAAGAACGACAGCTTCCTGGCCTTGGCCAACGCTGCGGCCGCGCTGGTGGCTGAGCACAATCCGACCGACGTGGCGGCTTTGGGCGCGCTGCCCCACAGCCAAGATGGTTTTGGCCCAACGCTGGAAGACGTGCGCGCCGGCCTGATCGGCAAGATCGGCGAGAACATGAGCTTTCGCCGATTCAAGCGCTACAGCGATGGCGGCAAGCTGGCGAATTACCTGCACGGCACGCGCATCGGTGTGGTGGTCGAATTTGAGGGCGACGAAGTGGCCGCCAAAGATACGGCGATGCACATTGCCGCCATGAAGCCAGTGGCACTGACCAGCGCCGATGTGCCAGCCGAGCTGATCGAAAAAGAGCGCTCGGTAGCGACCGCCAAGGCCGCCGAGTCGGGAAAGCCAGCCGACATCGCCGCCAAGATGATCGAAGGCTCGGTTCAGAAATACCTGAAAGAGGTGTCGCTGTTCAACCAGTCTTTCGTGAAGAACGACAAGCAAACCGTTGAACAAATGCTCAAGGCCACGGGCACCACCGTCAAGGGGTTTACCTTGTACGTGGTGGGCGAGGGCATTGAGAAGAAGGTCGACGATTTCGCTGCTGAAGTGGCTGCACAGGTCGCTGCCGCCAAGGGCGCCTGAAGCGGCTCGGGCCGCAGGGCGGCCTGTTTTGCCAGTGCAACGGGCCGATAGGCCCGTTGCTACGTCTGGCGCTGCGATTGGGTCGGTCTTTTTTTGGCATCGCTACACTCAAGGGTGGCGAGCCTGTCACTGGAAATCCTGAAAGTTGTTTATGCCTGCCTACAAGCGGATTCTGCTGAAACTATCGGGCGAGGCCCTCATGGGCGACGACGCCTTTGGTATCAACCGAGCCACCATCGTGCGCATGGTAGAAGAAATTGCCGAGGTGACGCGCCTGGGTGTGGAAGTCGCGATCGTGATCGGTGGCGGCAATATTTTCCGTGGTGTGGCCGGCGGTTCGGTGGGGATGGACCGGGCGACTGCCGACTACATGGGCATGCTGGCCACCGTGATGAACGCGCTGGCGCTGGCCGACACGATGGACAAGGCGGGTCTGGTGGCGCGGGTGATGTCGGCGATTGCCATCGAGCAGGTGGTGGAGCCTTATGTGCGTCCCAAAGCCTTGCAGTACCTGGAAGAGGGCAAGGTGGTGGTGTTCGCTGCGGGCACCGGCAATCCGTTTTTCACCACTGACACCGCCGCTGCATTGCGTGGCGCCGAGATCGGCGCCGAGATCGTGCTCAAAGCGACCAAGGTTGATGGGGTCTACTCCGCCGATCCGAACATGGATCCATCAGCCACCCGTTACACCAGCATTTCCTTCGACGAGGCGATGGCACGCAATCTGCAGGTGATGGACGCCACCGCTTTCGCGTTGTGCCGTGACCAGAAGCTGCCTGTGAAGGTGTTCTCCATCCTCAAGCCAGGTGCTTTGCGCAAGGTAGTTTTGGGTGGCGACGAAGGCACACTGGTGCACGTGTGAGCGCAGCCAAGGCGCGCTCGATGGCCTGCTGATTACACTGCCAATACTGAGGAGTTTTTCATGAGCATCCCCGAGATTCAACAAACCACCGAGCACAAGATGCACCAGTCGGTGGAGGCTTTCAAACAGGGCCTGACCCGCATCCGCACTGGTCGCGCCAATCCCCAGTTGCTGGACACCGTGCATGTGGATTACTACGGTTCCATGCTGCCGCTGTCACAGGTGGCCAATCTCTCTTTGCTGGATGCGCGCACCATCGGGGTGGCGCCTTGGGAGAAGGGCATGGGCGCCAAGATTGAGAAGGCGATCCGCGAGTCCGATCTGGGTCTGAACCCAGCAAGCCAAGGTGATCTGATTCGCGTCCCGATGCCAGCCATGACTGAGGAGCGCCGCAAGGAGCTCACCAAGGTGGCGCGCAACGAAGGCGAGTCGGCCCGCATTGCCGTTCGCAATCTGCGCCGCGACGCCAATGAAGCGGTCAAAAGGCTGGTGAAGGACAAGCTGGCCTCTGAAGACGACGAGCGCCGCGCCCACGACGAAGTGCAAAAGCTGACCGATCGTACGATCCTCGAGATCGACCGGTTGGTGGCTTCCAAGGAACAGGACATCATGGAGGTATGAGGCCGCGCTGACCCGCTTTGACCCGCTGTTCCCCGCTCCCATGACCCAACTGCTTCCCTTTCCCGGTTCCTTGGCGTCGGCTGTACCGAACCATGTGGCGATCGTCATGGACGGGAACGGGCGCTGGGCGCGACGCCGTCATTTGCCGCGCTTGGCGGGACACAAACAGGGTGTGAACGCGCTGCGATGCGCGGTCAAGGCATGCATTGACCGTGGTGTGTCGGTGCTGACCGTGTTTGCGTTTTCGTCGGAGAACTGGAGTCGCCCACCAACCGAGGTGGCTGGTCTGATGGATTTGCTGGCGTTTGTGCTCAGACACGAGGTGGCCAAATTGTCCGACGCGGGTGTGCGGCTGTATTTTCCGGGCGATCGCAGTGCCCTGTCGCAGCGGGTGGTGCAGGGCTTGGCGGCTGCCGAGGCGTCCACTGTGCACAACCGCCGGTTGGTGCTCAATGTTTGTTTCAATTACGGCGGGCGTTGGGACATCGCGCAGGCCGCACGCCGCCTGGCCGCTGAGGGGCGCGAGATCACCGAAGAAAGTCTGAGTGAAACCACCGCGCTGGCGCATGTGGGCGACCCCGATCTCCTGATTCGCACCGGTGGCGAGATGCGAATCAGCAATTTCCTGCTCTGGCAATCCGCCTACACCGAGCTGGTGTTCTCGTCCTGTCTGTGGCCCGACTTCGATGCCGCTGAATTGGACCGTGCGCTCGTCGCCTATGCCGAACGCGAGCGGCGTTTCGGTCAGATCGGCGAGCAGGTGGAGCCCCCCGCCGGGCCGCAATATGCTTAAACAGCGGATCATCACGGCCTTGCTCCTGCTGGCCGCGTTGCTGCCCGCGCTGTTCTATCCCCGAATCACTCCGTTTGCCACCCTCTCGTTGCTGCTGATCGCCGCAGCCAGTTGGGAATGGGCGCGGCTCAACGGCTGTCGGGCGGGCGCCTCTGTGTTGCTGGGCGCAGGCATGGCGGTTGCTTTGCTGCTTTTCTGGTGGGCAGGTGGACTTGCACACAATTGGCGCGGGTTGTGGTGGGCATTGGCTGCTGTCTGGGTCTTGCTGGCGGTGGTGATGCTGACACGCGGCGTGGCCGGCTGGAGCGCCTGGCCTGCTGCCCTGCGCCTGTGGGGCGGTCTGCTGCTGTTTGCCTGCGCCTGGTTGGCGCTGGTGCAGGCACGGCAAGTTGGGCTGGAGTTTTTGCTGTCGGTGCTCACCCTGGTCTGGATGGCCGATATTGCTGCCTATGCCGGCGGCAAGGCGCTGGGACGGCGCAAGCTGGCGCCTTCGGTGAGCCCCGGAAAAACCTGGGAGGGCGCGATCAGTGGCGCCATCGGGGTGCTGGTGCTGGCTGGCACCTGGGTGTGGGCGGATGCCCAGGGCTGGGGCGGGCACGGCAGTTTGTACGCGCGTCTGTGGTCTCTTAGCTCACTGCTTGCGGCGATGGGTCTGGTGTTCCTCACCACCATGAGTGTGGTGGGTGATTTGGTGGAATCGTTGGTCAAACGCAGCGCGGGTGCCAAGGATTCGAGTCGGTTATTGCCTGGTCACGGCGGCGTGCTCGATCGCATTGACGCTTTGCTGCCCGTGTTGCCCCTTTCGATGATGTTTGTCACTTCAATGCCATGAACGCGCCTCAATTCGTCACCATTTTGGGCTCCACGGGTTCGGTCGGCAGCAACACCCTCGATGTGATGGCGCGCCATCCGGAGCGCTTCCAGGTGTTTGCGCTGACCGCTGCGACGCAGGTGGACGCGCTGCTGGCGCAGTGCCAGCGTTTCTTGCCGCGCTTTGCTGTGATGGCCAGTGAGCCCCACGCGGCGCAACTGCAAGCGCAGGTGCAGGCGCTGGCGCTCCCGGTGGAGGTGCTGGCAGGCCCGCAGGCCTTGTGTGATGTCAGTGCCGCGCCCGAGGTGCACACGGTGATGGCGGCGATCGTGGGCGCGGCGGGTCTGGCGCCTGCGCTGGCGGCTGCACGCGCGGGTAAGAAGCTGCTGCTGGCGAACAAGGAGTCTTTGGTGGTTGGGGGGGATCTGTTCATGGCGGCGGTGCGTCAGGGCGGCGCCACCTTGCTGCCGATCGACAGCGAGCATTCGGCGATCTTTCAGTCGCTGCCGGAAGACTCGGGCACCTGGTCGCGCCGAGTGGAGAAAATTGTCCTCACCGCATCGGGCGGGCCGTTTCGCACTCGGGACCCGGCCACGCTGGGCGATGTCACGCCCGATCAGGCCTGTGCCCACCCCAACTGGGTGATGGGCCGCAAGATTTCGGTGGACTCGGCCACCATGATGAACAAGGCGTTGGAGGTGATCGAGGCACACTATCTGTTTGCGTTGGCCCCGGCGCAGATCGAGGTTGTGATCCACCCGCAAAGCGTCATCCACTCCATGGTGCAGTACCAAGACCGTTCGGTGGTGGCTCAGCTCGGCACGCCCGACATGCGGGTACCCATCGCCTACGGCTTGTCGTGGCCAGAGCGCATGGTGTCCGGCGCTTCGGCGCTCGACTTCACCACCTTGGGCGCCCTGACCTTCGAGGTGCCCGATCCCCACCGATTCCCGGGTCTTGGGCTGGCCTGGGACGCGCTGGCGGCCCCGAGCGGCACCACCGCGGTGCTCAATGCCGCCAACGAAGTGGCGGTGGCGGCCTTTCTGGCGCTGGGTTTGCGCTTCGACCGCATCCACGCTGTCAACCATGCAACTTTGTCGGCGCTGTCGCCATCCAAACCGCAGTCGTTGGACGATCTGCTGGCCATCGACCTCGAAGCGCGCGCGCTTGCCCGCGTGCAGGTCCAACGCCTTGCGGCCTGATTCTTTCCCCACTTCTGCTTGCCCACATGATCACACTGGTTGCCTTCGTTGCTGCTCTGGGCCTGCTGATCGCGGTGCACGAGTACGGACACTACCGCATGGCCGTGGCCTGCGGTGTGAAGGTGTTGCGGTTTTCGGTCGGTTTCGGCAAACCGCTGCTGACCTGGCAGCGCAAGGGCAGTTCGACCGAATTTGTGCTGGCCATGTTGCCGCTGGGTGGCTATGTGCGCATGCTCGATGAGCGCGAGGCGCCGGTGGATCCGTCAGAACGCCATCTGGCGTTCAACACACAGCCACTGCGTTCGCGCGCTCTGATTGTGGCGGCGGGGCCAGCGGCCAATCTGCTGCTCGCCATTTTTCTCTACAGCGTGGTCAACTGGAGCGGGGTCGAGGAACCCAAGCCCGTACTGGGCTCGCCAGTGGTCGCCTCGCTGGCCGATCGCGCTGGCTTGCGAGGGGGCGAGTGGGTGCTCCAGACCGCACAGCCCGACGAAGCACCCAGCGATGTGAATTCTTTCGAAGATCTGCGCTGGCGTCTCACCCAGGCGGCCTTGTCCAATCAAGACATGACGCTCTGGGTGTCAGACAGCGAGGCCGGCAGCACGCGCGCTGTGACGCTGCCCTTTGCAGATCTCGATGTGCGAGAGGCAGATGCCAGTCTGTTTCAGCGCATCGGTATCGTTGGTCCCTGGAGCGAGCCGGTGGTGGGCGAGGTGATGGTAGGGGGAGCCGCCGCTGCTGCGGGATTGCTCGATGGGGATCAGGTTCTCAAGGTCGACGGGCAACCTGTTGGTGACGGGCAGCGACTGCGAGTCCTGATTCGGGCTGGGGTTGGGCCGGCGGGACAGGCGGTTGAGCAGCGATGGGAGATTCGGCGCGGTGCGCAAACGCTGGGACTGCTTGTCAAGCCAGCGCCTGAGCAGCAGGGCGACGCTTGGGTCGGGCGCGTGGGTGCTTACATCGGCGCCGTGCCCGAGATGGTGACGGTGCGCTTCGGCCCGCTCGACGGCCTGTGGGAAGGCGCGGTGCGCACCGCCGAGGTGTCGTGGCTCACGCTCAAAATGATGGGGCGCATGGTGATCGGCGAGGCCTCGCTCAAGAACCTCAGTGGGCCGCTCACGATTGCCGACTACGCAGGTAAATCGGCCAGCCTGGGGTTCACTTCTTACCTGCTGTTTCTGGCGCTCATCAGTGTGAGCCTGGGGGTTCTGAACCTGCTGCCGCTGCCGGTTCTTGATGGTGGGCACCTGATGTATTATCTTTGGGAGGGTGTGACCGGGCGCAGTGTGAGCGAAGCTTGGATGGAGCGCCTGCAGCGCGGCGGGGTTGTCATTTTGCTGGCACTCATGTCTGTCGCTTTGTTCAACGATGTGGCCCGCCTGGCTGGCTGAACGCTTCCTTCTCATGAAAAAAATTACGATGGGTCTGCGTGGCCTGACTTGGTCGGTGCTCGCGTCTTCCCTACTGACTACCTTGCCCGCTTGGGCGGTGGACCCATTCACACTGCGTGACATCCGCATCGAGGGCCTTCAACGCATCGAGCCTGGCACCGTGTTTGCCTCGCTGCCGTTTCGGATCGGGGACCAGTACAGCGACGACAAGGGCTCAAGCGCCATTCGCTCCTTGTTCGGTCTCGGCTTGTTCAGCGACGTGCGCCTGCAGGTCAATGGCGATGTGCTGGTGGTCATTGTGGAAGAGCGTCCTTCGGTGGCCGATGTGAGCTTTTCTGGCATCAAGGAGTTCGATGCCGAGGTTCTGAAGAAGTCGCTGCGCGACATTGGCCTCACCGAAGGCCGGCCGTTTGACAAAGCGCTGGCCGATCGCGCCGAACAGGAACTCAAGCGCCAGTACATCAACCGCAGCCTCTACGCCGCCCAGGTGGTGACCACCGTCACGCCCGCCGATCGCAACCGGGTGAGCATCAACTTCAGCGTCATCGAAGGCGACGTGGCCAAGATCAAAGACATTCGCATCGTCGGCAGCCAGGCGTTTTCCGAATCCACGCTGCGTGGGCTGTTCGACCTGAGCACCGGCGGCTGGCTGACCTGGTACACGAAGTCCGACCGTTACTCGCGGGCCAAGCTCAACGCCGACCTGGAAAGCCTGCGCTCTTACTACCTCACGCGCGGCTTCCTGGAGTTCCGCATCGATTCCACCCAGGTGGCGATCGATCCGGGCAAGGAAGATATGACCATCACCATCAACATCACAGAAGGCAACCGTTTTGTGGTGTCGTCGGTGGCGCTGCAAGGGGACTACCTGGGCAAGGAGGCCGAGTTTCAGTCGCTGGTGGCCTTGCAGGCTGGCGAGGCTTACAACGCCGAAGATGTGTCGAACACGGTCAAGGCCTTCACAGACTACTTCGGCTCATTCGGCTATGCCTTTGCCCAAGTGGAGGCGGTGCCCGAGATCGACCGAGTCAACAACCGAGTGGCTTTCGTGTTGCGCGCCCAGCCGGCACGGCGCGTTTATGTGCGCCGCATCAACGTCGAGGGCAACGACCGCACCCGCGACGAGGTGATCCGGCGCGAGTTCCGTCAGCTGGAATCGGCCTGGTACGACAGCGACCGCATTCGCCTCTCCCGCGACCGCGTCGACCGACTGGGCTTCTTTACACAGGTGGGCGTAGAGACCCAACCCGTGCCCGGCTTGCCCGACCAAGTGGACCTGACGCTGTCTGTGGCCGAGAAGCCCACCGGAAACCTGACGCTGGGCGCAGGCTACGGCCAAGCCGATGGCCTGTCGCTGATCGCTGGTATCAAACAAGAAAACGTGTTCGGCTCGGGCAACTACCTGGGCCTAGATCTCAATACCAGCAAGTTCAACCGCCAGTTCGTGCTCAGCACGACCAACCCGTACTACACGCCCGACGGTATTTCGCGCACCTTTGATTTTTATTACCGCACCACCACCCCCTTCACCGAGCAAGGGGGTGACTACCGCCTGATCACGCCTGGTGTCTCGGTGCGCTTTGGCGTACCGTTCACCGAGCAAGACACGGTGTTCTTTGGCATTGGTGCCGAGCAGACCAAAATCGAGCCGGGAACCAGTATTCCTGCTACCTACTTGAAATACGCAAACGATTTCGGGTTCAAGAGCACCTCGATCCCCTTGACGCTGGGCTGGAGCCGCGACAACCGCGACAGCGCCTTGGTGCCAACCACCGGGCGGCTACAGCGCGTTAACGGGGAATTGGGCATTGCCGGTGACACGCGTTATGCCAAGATCAGCTACCAGTTCCAGCAATACGTGCCACTGAACAAGCAGTACACACTGGCGTTCAACGCCGATCTGGGTTGGGGCAAGGGCATTGGTGGTCGCCCGTTTCCGGTTTTTAAGAACTACTTCGGTGGTGGTCTGGGCTCGGTGCGTGGCTTTGACCAAGGCACGCTGGGACCGCGCGACATCACCGGGTCTTTCATCGGCGGACCCAAGAAGGTGGGTGTGAACCTTGAGTTCATCGCGCCTTTCCCGGGAGCCGGCAACGACCGCACGCTGCGCGTGTTCGGCTTCGTTGATGTGGGCAATGTCTACGGCGAGAACGACAAGCTGTCGTTCAGCGATATGCGATCTTCGGTGGGTGTTGGCCTGAGCTGGATTTCGCCCATCGGTCCGCTGCGCTTCGCCTACGCCAACCCAGTACGCAAATTTTCTGGCGATAGAATCCAGAAATTCCAGTTCCAGATCGGTACCTCCTTCTGATGAAGACTTTCTCCACTCCTCTTTTGCGCGCTGTGTCGCGAGCCTTGCTGCTGACGCTGGCGTCTGGCCTGCTGGCTGGCGCGGCGATGGCGCAAGATCTCCGCATCGGTTTTGTGAACACCGAGCGCATTTTCCGCGAAGCCAATTTGGCCAAAGCAGCACAAACCAAGCTAGAGCAGGAATTTTCGCGCCGGGAGAAAGAGGTGCAAGGGCTGGCGGCGGCGCTGAAGACGGCGTCGGAAAAGTTTGAGCGTGAGGCGCCCACCCTGCCCGAATCGCAGCGGTCAAGCCGCCAACGTCAACTGGTCGATCTGGACCGTGACTTCCAGCGCAAGCAGCGCGAATTCCAGGAAGACCTGA
>JBLIJY010000010.1:0-17558 GCA_047636095.1 Hydrogenophaga sp.
AGTTGAACTTCGGCATGTGCTGGGCCGTGTACTCAATGATGTCGCCGATGATGCGCATGCTGGGCTCGGGCGGGTAGATATAGGTATTGCGCACCATGAACTCTTTCAGAATGTCGTTCTGAATGGTTCCGCTGAGCTTGTCTTGCGACACGCCCTGCTCTTCGGCTGCGACCACATAGCCCGCCAGCACCGGCAGCACCGCGCCGTTCATGGTCATGGACACGCTCACCTTGTCCAGCGGGATCTGATCGAACAGGATCTTCATGTCCTCGACCGAATCGATCGCTACGCCGGCCTTGCCCACGTCGCCGGTCACGCGCGGGTGATCGCTGTCATAGCCTCGGTGCGTGGCCAGGTCGAATGCAACCGACACGCCCTGCCCCCCAGCGGCCAGCGCCTTGCGGTAGAAGGCGTTGGACTCTTCGGCAGTGGAAAAGCCAGCGTATTGGCGGATCGTCCACGGACGCACCGCGTACATGGTGGCCTGCGGGCCGCGAATGAAGGGCTCGAAGCCGGGCAGCGTGTTGGTGTGAGCGAGATTCGCCGTGTCTTCTGCCGTGTAGAGCGGCTTGACGCTGATGCCATCGGGCGTGAGCCAGTTGAGCGCATCCACATCGCCACCAGGCGCGGACTTGGCAGCAGCACGAGCCCAGTCTTCCAGACTGGCCGGGGCGAATTCGGAGGAGGGGCTGGTGGGTTGGGAAGACATGGTGACTTGTCGCTTGAAAGCGTCGTTGAGGGGCCAGAAAGCTTGTCGGCAAAGAAGGCTGAAGGCAGGCAAACCGGGTTGGGCAGACAGAATGCACTGCTTTTTAAGGCTTTTCAAGCTGGCTTTATTTTATATCATTTATAATTATTGATGCAAAATATTCCGGCTGACTTAAAATCGGCCGCCGTTCCCAGGCCTGTCCCGCCGCCGTCTCACCCAAAAGCCGTGCCCATGCCCCCCCTGTCGCTCGCACCTCGCGCGCTTTACGAAGAAGTGGCTGAGCTGCTGCGCCAGCGCATCTTCAACCGCGAACTGGAGCCTGGCAGCTGGATCGACGAGCTGAAGCTCGCCCAGGCGTACGGCATCAGCCGCACGCCCTTGCGCGAAGCACTCAAGGTGCTGGCAGCGGAGGGATTGGTGACCATGAAGGTGCGCCGTGGCGCCTACGTGACCGAGGTGTCAGACAAGGACCTGGCCGACGTGTACCACCTGCTGGCCCTGCTGGAGTCTGACGGCGCGGGCGTGGTGGCCGAGCGCGCCAGCGACGAACAACTGGCCGAGCTGCGCGCGCTGCACGCCGAGCTTGAAGCGGCGGTGACGCAGCGCGAGCGCTTTTTTGCGATCAACGAACGCTTTCACATCCGCCTGCTGGAGATCGCCGACAACCGCTGGCGCCAGCAAATGGTGAGCGACCTGCGCAAGGTGATGCAGCTCAACCGCCACAACTCGCTGCTGAAGTCTGGGCGCATCGCGGAATCGCTGGCCGAGCACCGAGCGGTGGTGGACGCCCTGCTCGCACGCGACGCGGTGCAAGCGCGCGAACGCATGCAACGCCACTTTCACAACGGACTGGAAGCGGCTGCCTGAGAGCGCTCAAGTGCTTTGGCGCCGCATCGGCAGCCAGCCCATCCCGAGAACGTCAGAACGATGGTGGCCACGAGGCCCACGCTGTACACCAGCACGATCAGGAACCAGTCGGCCGGACCACCCGCGTCGGTAAAGCCCGAAGACGACATCTGGGCCAGGATGACCAAAGCCACCCAGCAAGCCCAGCAGCTCGGCGCGCACCAAGCGGCGCGAAACAATGGTTTTTCCCCACACGACCAGAACCACAAACGCCAGCACCACAGCCAATGCCCCCAGCAGCATGGCCCAAAGCCAAAAACCCAGCATTTCCTGGAAAACCGATACAAACACCCAGGGGTCGAGTTCTTTCATGGTGAGTCTCCTTGAAGTTCGGTCCACGGCAGTGGGCTGTTGCTCACCACCTCGTGCGCCCGCATCGGCGGCACCACGTTGATGAAATCGTAGGCCTGCTCAGCGGTGCCGGCAGGCGTCTTGTAATGGGCGACGCGCTTGTCCAGGTCGATGGCCTGCAACACATGGTCGTGGTTCACCTTGACGCCGCGGTCTTGGAACAGCATGCGCGCTTTCTCCATCAACACAGCTGGATGTCTGTGTGGCGATTTCACAGATGCGGTTGAGGCGCGATTCGATGGGCGGAAAAAGACAATGGGGTCACGGCACGCGCGCTGGCAGCCGAGGCCAGCGGCCGGTCGCTGTCGCCCGTTTTCATGGCTGGCGAACAACTAACGGGTAAATTTCCGTGACACATCCCACCTCACGCCAACGCACCCATGCCACCTACAATCCCTGCCACTGCGGCGCCCAAACCCCTCAAACCCCTGCGCGGCGTGCGCGTGTTGAGCCTGGCGCTCAACCTGCCTGGGCCTGCCGCCCTGATGCGCTTGAAAGCCATGGGCGCGACCTGCACCAAGGCCGAGCCACCCGGCAAAGACGGCAGTTCGGGCGATCCGATGGGCCAGTACAACCCGTCGGCTTACGCCACACTGCACGCGGGCATCAAGGTCATGCGCGTTGACCTGAAGTCCGACAAGGGCCAAGCCGCGCTGCACAAGGAACTCGCGCGGACCGACCTGCTGATCACCTCTTTTCGCCCGTCTGCGTTGAACAAGCTCGGCCTGGGTTGGAAAACGCTGCACAAAGTGCACCCGCAGCTGTCGGTGGTGGCCATCGTGGGCGCGCCGGGCGCGCGGGCTGAAGAACCCGGCCACGACCTGACCTACCTGGCCGAAGCCGGGCTGGTGCCTGGGCTTGACCTGCCCGCCACGCTGTTTGCCGACATGGGCGGCGCGCTCATGGCCAGCGAAGCCGCGCTGCAATCGGTACTGGCGCACCGGCTCACCGGCAAAAGCAGTTTGCAGGAAGTGGCGCTGTCAGCGTCTGCCCACTGGCTCGCCCTGCCCCGCACCTGGGGCCTGACCCAGACCAGCGGCGCGGTGGGCGGTGCCCACGCGGGCTACCGCGTGTACCCGTGCCAGAACGGGCGGGTAGCGGTGGCGGCGCTGGAGCCGCATTTTGCGACGGCCTTGTGCGCGGCGGCGGGCTTGAGCGTCACCGGTTTGAGCAGTCTGTTTCAACCCGAAACCCATGCCGCGATCGCCGCGTTTCTGGCCAGCAAAACCCGCCAGCAGCTGGAGAAGCTGGCGGCGGCCCAAGACATCCCCCTGCACACGCTGAGCAGCTGAGCGCGCAGCTGACTGGAAGAAGATGTCATAACGCGCTCCTTTTGGCGCATTTTTCGCCAAATTGGTCCACCAGGCAAAAAACCGTCGATCAAGGCAAAACACCTTCAGAGCGCATCAACCCCGCGCAAGCTCACCCAGCGCTGTGTCCACTGCCTGGGCGCTGCGGCCTCAGCGCGGTTGGCGCTTGGACCCCGCTGACTTGACAGGTCCACCCGTCTCGCGCGGCGGCAAACCGGTGTGTTGCGTGAGCAGCCGGCCCGGCGCTGGTTTGCTGGAAGCCTTGCCCACCTGCGTGCTGTTCTTGCGGCGCGCGGTCTGGTAGCTGCCGTCGGTCATGGGCTGGAAGGTGGGGATCAGATGGTGCTTGCCGTTGCCGATCAGGTCGGCGCGGCCCATGCTTTTCAGCGCCTCGCGCAGCAGCGGCCAGTTGTTCGCATCGTGGTAGCGCAGAAACGCCTTGTGCAGCCGGCGGCGTTTTTCGCCGCGCACGATGTCTACCCGCTCGGCGCGCTGGGCGTCGCGGCTGATGCCTTTGAGCGGATTCAGGTTGGTGTGGTACATCGCCGTGGCTGTGGCCATGGGGCTGGGGTAAAAGGTCTGAACCTGGTCCGCACGAAAGCCGCTTTTCTTGAGCCAGATCGCCAAGTTCATCATGTCTTCGTCGCTGGTTCCCGGGTGGGCGGCGATGAAATACGGGATGAGGTACTGCTTCTTACCCGCCTCTTCACTGAATTTCTCAAACAGCTGCTTGAACTTGTCGTAGCTGCCAATGCCCGGCTTCATCATCTTGGACAGCGGGCCGCCTTCGGTATGTTCGGGCGCGATCTTCAGGTACCCGCCCACGTGGTGCTGCACCAGCTCTTTCACGTACTCCGGGCTTTTGACCGCGAGGTCGTAGCGCAGACCCGAACCGATCAACACCTTCTTGATGCCGCGCAGCTCGCGCGTCCGTTTGTAGATCTTGATCAGCGGACCGTGGTCGGTGGTGAGGTTGGAGCAGATGCCGGGGTAGACGCAGCTCGGCTTGCGGCAAGCCGCCTCGATCTCGGGGCTCTTGCAGCCCAGGCGGTACATGTTGGCCGTGGGGCCACCGAGGTCGGACACCACGCCGGTGAAGCCCTCGACCTTGTCGCGCATCTCTTCGACCTCGCGAATGATCGACTCTTCGGAGCGGCTCTGGATGATGCGGCCTTCGTGCTCGGTGATACTGCAGAAGGTGCAGCCGCCAAAGCAACCGCGCATGATGTTCACACTGAAGCGGATCATCTCCCAGGCCGGGATCTTGGTCGCGCCGTCGTGTTTGCCGTGCTCGTCGGCGTAGACCGGGTGCGGGCTGCGCGCGTACGGCAGATCGAACACATGGTCCATCTCGGCAGTGGTCAGCGGGATCGGCGGCGGGTTGATCCACACATCGCGCGCGGTGGTGCCTTCGCCATGGGCCTGCACCAGCGCCCGCGCATTGCCGGGGTTGGTTTCCAGGTGCAACACGCGATTGGCGTGGGCGTAAAGCACCGCATCGCTTTTCACCTGCTCGTAGCTCGGCAGGCGGATCACCGAGCGGTCGCGCGCAGGCGGCTTGCGCTTGCTTTGCAGGGCCGGATTGGGCTGGAAGGTGAGCGGCTTGATGTTCGAAGCGCCTTGCGGCTTGCTCTCACCCAGTTGGAGCGCGACCGGGTTGTCTTCTTTGGAGCAGGTCTCGCCCTGCGCCTGCGCCTGCTCACTCGTGGTGAGGTACGGGTTGAGGTGGTCTTCCACCCGGCCCGGCATGTCCACCTCGGTGGAATCGATTTCGATCCAGCCGACAGCGGTGGGGTCGCCCGGGCGGCGCACAAAGGCGGTACCGCGCACGTCGGTGATCTGTTCCACAGGTTCCCGCGCCGCGATGCGGTGCGCAATTTCGATCAGCGCGCGCTCGGCGTTGCCGTACAGCAGCAGGTCGCATTTCGCATCCACCACGATGCTGCGGCGCACCTTGTCGCTCCAGTAGTCGTAATGGGCGATGCGGCGCAGCGAGCCCTCGATGCCACCCAGGATGATCGGCACGTCTTTGAACGCCTCGCGGCAGCGCTGGCTGTAAACCAAGGCAGCGCGGTCGGGCCGCTTACCGCCCACGTCGCCGGGGGTGTAGGCGTCGTCGCTGCGGATTTTGCGGTCCGCCGTGTAGCGGTTGATCATGGAGTCCATGTTGCCCGCGGTCACGCCCCAGAACAGGTTGGGCTTGCCCAGCACCTTGAATGGCTCGGCGCTTTGCCAGTCGGGCTGGGCAATGATGCCGACCCGAAAACCCTGTACCTCCAGCGCCCGCCCGATCACCGCCATGCCGAAGCTGGGGTGGTCCACATAGGCATCCCCCGTCACCAGGATGATGTCGCAGGAGTCCCAGCCCAGCTGCTCCATCTCGGCGCGGCTCATGGGCAGGAACGGTGCCACCCCGAACCGCTTGGCCCAGTAAGGGCGGTAGCTGGTGATCGGCTTGGCGGCGCGCGCGAAGAAGGAGACGTCGATGGGAGCGTTCATGGGAGGACAGACTGTGTGCGTAACCCTCAAGTGTAGGTTTTTGGTCCTGTCTCGCGCAAGGAAAGGACTTCCAGCCGGACCGACGGCGATCTACCCTCCCCCAATGCCACGCTTTGCGTGAGCGGGTGCAGGCATCGAAAGTGGCTCGGCGCATCTCGTTACCCTTCTTACGGCGCTGGGCAGAATGTAAGTCTCGTGGCCCCTAGCATGGGTGCTTCACTTTTTTGAAGGAACTCACCATGGCCATGCACTTTGGAAAACGCGACCCGGAACCCACCAAACCACTTGGCAGCGGCCTGAATGTGCAGCGCTACGGCGCCACCGCCAGCAGCCCCATGGCAACACAGCCACTGGGCCACGCCGCAGCGTCGGTGGTCGACGAAAACGCACCGGTGACGAACACCACCACATCGGCCAGCGCAACGCCCGAAGGTGGTAGCAAGCTGACCGTGGGCCCCAACATCAAGCTCAAGGGCGTGGAGATCACCGACTGCGACACGCTGGTGGTCGAAGGCTTTGTCGAAGCCACGATGGACTCGCGCGTGATCCAAATCGCCAGCCAGGGCGCGTTCAAGGGCTCGGCCGAGATCGACATTGCCGAGATTCGCGGCCTGTTCGAAGGTAGCCTCACCGTGCGCCAGAAGCTGGTGATTTACGCCAGCGGCAAAGTCACCGGCAAGATCCGTTACGGCAAGGTGGTGATTGAAGAAGGCGGCCAGCTCTCGGGCGATATTGAATGCACCACCGCGTCCTTAGGTGCCAGCACGGGCGCCGCCGTCCGAACCACCAGCGCCAACAAACCCGCCATGTCGCTCGCTGCCTGATGCTTGCCTGAAGCGCAACGGCGGCGGCACCCGGCCAGTCGTCAAACGGCCCGCCCTGTGCCGCCCCGTTATCCTCGGTGCATGTACGCCGGTTTTTTCGGGCTCCAGCACGCTCCCTTTTCCATTGCCCCCGACCCGCGCTATCTCTACATGAGCGAGCGCCACCGGGAGGCGCTAGCGCACCTGCTCTACGGCATCGAAGGCGGTGGTGGTTTTGTGTTGCTCAGCGGCGAGATTGGCGCCGGCAAGACCACCATCTGCCGCTGCTTTCTGGAGCAGATTCCGGCCCATTGCCGAGTCGCCTATATCTTCAATCCCAAGCTCACGGTCAGCGATTTGTTGCGCACGATCTGCAGCGAGTTCCATGTTGAGGTGCGGCACGAGGGCACGGGCCCGGCCACCATCAAGGCTTACCTCGACCCGCTCAACGACTACCTGCTGCGCAGCCACGCCGCCGGCGAGCACAACATCCTCATCATCGACGAGGCGCAAAACCTGTCGCTCCACGTGATGGAGCAGCTTCGGCTGCTCACCAACCTGGAAACCACTGAGCGCAAGCTGCTGCAGGTGATCCTGATCGGTCAGCCCGAGCTGCGCGAGATGGTGGCGCGGCCCGAGCTGGAGCAGCTGGCGCAGCGCGTGATCGCGCGCTTTCACCTGGGCACACTCAGCGCACTGGAGACCCGGCAGTACATCGCGCACCGTATGGCGGTGGCTGGGTTGCGGGGCCCACTGCCGTTTGCCGACAAGGCGATCGCGCGCGTCCACGCGCTCACCGGGGGCGTGCCCAGACGCATCAACCTGCTGTGCGACAGGGCGCTGCTGGGCGCTTACGCCAGCGGCCAGCACAAGGTGGAGCGCGAGGTGGTGGACAAGGCGGCGGGCGAGGTGTTCGAGCCCACCCGTGCCACGCCACTGTCAACCGACTCGAGCACGCAAAAGCACCATACGACGACACTGGGGCTGGGCGCCCTGGGTGGCGCTCTGGCTGCTGGGCTGCTTTTGGGTGTCTGGACGCTGACCCAGCCGCGTGCGCCAGTGGCAGACCAGACCGCTAACGCAACCTCAGAAGCAGCAGCAACCGCGCCAGGGCCAGCAACCAGCCAGGCCAACGCCGCTTGGCCCGAGACCACCACCCCAGCGCCAACCGGCGAGTCCCCCGTCAGTTTGCCCAACGCCGCCACGGCGCCACCCGAAGCATCGGCCACCGCCGGGGCGCCCCCCAAAATCGGCCCACCCCCATTCGCCGACCTGCTGCAGTCGGAAAACGCCGCGCTGCGCGAGCTGGGGCCACTTTGGGGCCAAAGCCTGCCCGACGCCGATCCCTGCGCACGCGCCGAGCGCGAGCGACTGCAGTGTTTTCGCATCAGCCGCATGACGCTCAACGGCCTGCGCCAGCTCGACCGCCCAGCGGCGCTCACGCTGCGCCTGCCGGGCCAAGAGCGCGGTTGGGCGCTGCTGAGCGCGATGACAAGCGACACCGCCACCCTCCAGGTGGGCAACCAGCGCTGGCTGATGCCGCTCACCGCCTTGGCCGACATCTGGCGCGGCGAGTACACCACCCTGTGGCGCCAGCCACCGGGACAGTCTGGCCGCCTGGGCAATGGCAACAGCGGGCCGGCCGCCGTCTGGGCCACGCAGCAGTTGGAGCGGCTTCAGGCGCGCGGCGACCTGCCCGCCAGCGCGCTCAGCTTCGACCAGCAGGTGCGCGCATTTCAAGAGGCCAACGGACTGGAGGCCGACGGCATTGCCGGCCCCATGACCTTCATGCTGATCAACCTCGCCGCAGACGTGGCCGAGCCGCGCCTGGGCAAGGCCTCAGCGTCCTGAGCCGACCATGTCTTACATCCTCGACGCACTCAAGCGGGCCGACGCCGAACGCGAGCGCGGGCATGTGCCTGGCCTGCACACCCGCACCGCACCCGAGCTCGCCACGCCAGCAGCCAGGGCCAGCGGTTTTGCCCCGCGCGGGCGGCTGATCGCGTTGGGCGCGCTGATCGCGCTGGGCGCGGTGCTGTGGTGGTGGCTGTGGGTTATGCCCTTTTCCGCGCTCCCTGCTGCGCCAGTTGTCTCTGCGGTGGCGCCCGCCGCCCAAATGCCAGTGGCACCCACCAGCCCGGCACCACCCTCAGCGCCCATGCAACCGCCCGAGCCTGCTGGCGACGGCGGCAGGCTGGCCAGCGCAGCCGCACCGCCCGTGCTGCCCATCCTGGCGCCGCCACTGCCGCCCGCACCTGTCAAGGCAACGGTCCCCTCGCCCGCTGGACCCACCGCCGACGCGCAACGCGCACCCAGCAAAACAGCCAGCGTCCAAGCCACACAAAGTGCCAGCGACCCAGACAGCGCCAAGGCAGACGTAGCCACGACGGTGGTGCGAAACTTCGCCGATCTCAGCCTGGAAACCCGCGCCCGACTGCCTGCGGTCAACGTCAGCGGCTCCACCTACTCCAAAGACCCAGCCCTGCGCATGCTCATCGTCAATGGCCAAGTGGTTCAAGAAGGTGGCGAGATCGCGCCTGGCCTCACGCTGGTGACCATCGCGCAACGCTCAGCGGTGCTCAGCCACCAAGGCCTGCGCTACCGCATCGGGTATTGAACCCAAAAACAACACCCGATCGCATGTCTCCTACCGCTCCAGCCACTGACAACGTGTTGCTCGTTGAAGCCCTTTGCTTCGCCTGGCCCGGCCAGCCGCTGCTGTTTGACGACTTCGCGCTCGCACTCGGCCCAGGCGTGCACCTGCTGCGCGGGGAAGACGGCTGTGGCAAAAGCACCGCGCTGGCGCTGCTGGCCGGCGAGCGCGCGCCGCTGGGTGGCACGCTGCGGGTGGCGGGCTTGTCGCTGCAACACAACCCGGCAGCCTACCGGCAGGCGGTTTTCTGGATCGCACCCAACACCACCGACTTCGACGCGGTGAGCGCCACCGAGGCCTGGGCCACGTTGGGCGCACGTTACCCGGCTTTCGACCCCGCGCTGCTGGCCGACCTGGCCGAGGCATTCGGTCTGACCGAGCACGCCCACAAGCCGCTCTACATGCTCTCCACCGGCAGCAAGCGCAAGGTGTGGTTGTGCGCCGCGTTTGCCGCTGGCGCGCCGCTCACGCTGATCGACCAGCCGTTTGCTGCGCTTGACGGGCCCTCGATCCGCCTGCTGCGCGAGCTGCTCGCCGAGGCCAGCGAACACCCAAGCCGCGCCTGGCTGCTCGCCGACCATGAAGCGCCTGCCGGCGTCTCGCTGGGGCAGGCGATCGACCTGTGAAAGCCGAGTTCGGGGCGCTGAGCCACAGCGCTCGATCGAGATCACTATGATGAACTTTGGCTTCCTACCCGGCTCCTGAACATGGCCCCTATTCCTGCTGCAAGCGACCCCACCGACGCCGCCTCGATCGCTAGCGATGCAACGCCACGCGTGGAGCAGCAGGTGGGTCCCAACGGTTCGGTGGTGCAGGTACTGGGCCAATGGACCGCCGCCCAGCTGGCCGATGCGCAGCGCTGGCGTGCTCTGCAGGCCAGCCTGAGGCAACACGCGGGCAACAAACCGACAGCCGCCGCATGGTCGCTGGAAGACCTGCAAGCCATGGACCACATCGGCGCCCAACTGCTCTGGGAGCGCTGGGGTCAGGCCTGGCCAGCGCAGACCCACACAACCGAGGCCCAACGCGCATTGCTCGAACGCGTGGCGCGCTTCACCCTGGCGCCCCAGCCCGCGCCCACGCGCAGCCTGTGGCAGCGCTACCTGAGCCTGGGCGATAGCGGGCTCGCGCTGCTGTCGCACCTGCACAGCTTTATTGGCCTTCTGGGCCAGTTGCTGCTGGACACGCTGCGTTTGCTGCGCGCGCCCACGCGTGCGCCCTGGCGCGACATTTCGGGGCATCTGTTTCATTTCGGGGCCACCGCTTTGCCCATCACCGCGCTGGTCGGCTTTCTGATCGGGGTGGTGCTGGCCTACCTGAGCGCCCAGCAACTCAGGCAGTTCGGCGCCGACGCTTTCATCGTCGACCTGCTTGGCGTCTCGCTGGTGCGCGAGCTCGGCCCCATGCTGGCGGCGATCTTGGTGGCGGGGCGCTCCGGCTCGGCCATCACGGCGCAAATCGGCGTCATGCGGGTGACCGAAGAGCTCGATGCCATGCGCGTCATGGGCATCTCGCCGGGCTTTCGGCTGGTCATGCCCCGCGCGCTGGCGCTGGCTGTGGCGATGCCGCTTATCAGCCTGTGGACCACCGTGGTGGCGCTGCTCGGCGGCATGGTGGCGGCCGACATCGCGCTGGGCATTTCGCCCACCTTCTTTTTTAACGCGCTGCCCGCTGCGGTAGATCTGGCCAACCTCTGGTTGGCGATCGGCAAAACCGCCGTCTTCGGCCTGCTGATTGCGCTCATCGCCTGCCATTTCGGCCTGCGCGTGGAGCCCAACACCGAGAGCCTGGGCAAGGGCACCACCGCCGCTGTGGTGACCTCGATCACCGTGGTGATCCTGGTCGACGCCCTGTTTGCGATTGCGTTTAAGGACATTGGCGTATGAGCCAAATGCCTGCTTCAGAGCGGCCACCTGCGGTGGACATCCGCGGTCTTTGGACCGTGTATGGCGGTGGCGACAAGCCCGAGTTCGTGGTGCACCGCGATCTCGATCTGCAAATCGCCCAGGGTGAAATTTTTTCGCTGGTGGGCGGTTCCGGCTCTGGCAAGACCACGCTGCTGCGCCACATCCTTGGCCTGGAAACCCCCACCCGAGGCGAAGTGAGCGTGATGGGGCAAGCCACTGGCCAGGCCGACCCGCGCACCGCCGCCAGCCGGGTCGGCATGCTGTTTCAGCAAGGCGCGCTGTTCTCCGCCTTCAGCGTCCTCGACAACATCGCCTTCCCCCTGCGCGAACTGGGGCACCTGCCGCCTGAGCTCGTGCGCGATGCCGCGCTGGTCAAGCTGCAGATGGTCGGACTGAAGGCGAAGGACGCGAGCAAAATGCCAGCCGACCTCTCGGGCGGCATGATCAAGCGGGTTGCGCTGGCGCGCGCGCTCATCATGGACCCACCGCTGCTGCTGCTCGATGAGCCCACCGCTGGCCTGGACCCCGAGGGCGCCGATGGCTTTTGCCAGCTGCTGCGCGACATGCACCGCGAGCTCGGCCTAACCGTCATCATGGTCACACACGACCTGGACACACTGCTCGAACTCTCCAGCCATGTGGCGGTGCTGGCCGACCAGAAAGTGGTGGCCGTTGGCACGCCGAAAGACGTGATCGCCACACCGCACCCGTTCATCCAGGCCTACTTCGGCGGCGGCCGTGGCCAGCGGGCCATGGCCCTGCTGGAGGCGCCGTCCATCGACGCGGCCGCATCTCGCGCCCCGCCCGCGTAAAGGAAAGACCCAATGGAAAACAAAGCCCATGCCTTCGCCGCCGGCGCCTTCGTGCTGTTCGTGGCCGCCCTCTTGCTCGGTTTTGCTGCCTTGCTCTCACGCGACAAACAGGTGGGCGACATCTACGAGCTCTCCACCGCCGAGTCGGTGACCGGCCTGAGCGAGCAGGCCACTGTGCGCTTTCGTGGCATCAACGTGGGCAAGGTGACGAACATCGGTTTTGATCCACAGAACCAAGGCCATGTTCTGGTGCGCATCAGTGTGGCCAAAAACGTGCCCCTGACCCAAAGCACCTTCGCCACCCTGGGCTACCAGGGCGTGACCGGTCTGGCTTTCGTGCAGCTCGACAACGAAGGCCAATCCACCGTGGCCCTGACCACCAGCGAAGACCAGCCCACGCGCATTCCGCTGCGCCCTGGCCTGCTCAGCCAATTTGCCGATCAAGGCTCGTTCATTCTGGAGCAGGCGCAACGGATTTCCGAGAGCGTGGGCGAGCTGCTGTCGCCCGCCAACCAGAAGGCCATCATGGACAGCGTGCGGGCCATTGGCGAGAGTGCGGTCCAGCTTGGCGCTGCCTCCCAGCGCATCCAGGTTGTTCTGGACGCGCAGCTCGGCCCCGAGCGTACCGACATTCCCGCCCTGGTGACCGAGACCCGCACCACCCTGCGCGCGCTGCAAAAGACCACCATCGAGCTGAGCGCCACCGCACAGGCGGCCAGCACCACGGCGCAGGCTGCCACCGCCACCGCCACCGCGATCACCGCTGTTGCCGAAGACGTGAGTGGTCCCAACGGCCTGCTGCAGCGCCTGGGGCAGACCGCCGACGAACTCAGCCAAAGCGTCCAGACCATCAATGCCCAGGTGCTGCCCAACGCAGCGCGCGCAGCGGAAAGTGCGGCACGCACGGCCGAGGCTGCGACCAGGGCCGCGCGCGGTGTTGACCGAGCGGCCAACCTGCTGGCCGACGAACCGCGCAGCCTGATCTTTGGCAGCAGCAATGCGTCGCCGGGCCCAGGCGAGCCCGGCTTTGAGGTGCCGCAAGCCCCGAGTCGCTGAACCAAGCCGGCACCACAACCGCCGCACACGTCCAAGTCCACCAGATCCCGCGCACACCACCGCCAGCGCACCCACTCAGCAGCAAGGACGCTCATGTCAGCCATGCCACATCGCCATACCCCTGCGACCTGGTTCACCACCACCGGGCGCTTGGTTGCCGCCAGCGCCGCGCTGGCGCTCTCGGCCTGCGCCGTGTCCCAGACGCCCGCCAGCAAAGCGGTCTACGACTTCGGAGCGGTCGCCACCACCACCATCACTGCTGTCGGTGCACCGGCGTTTTCCAGTGCACTGACCCTGGCCGAGGTCGACGCTGGCCTCGCGCTGGACAACACCGCCGTGAAATACCGCCTGGCCTACGCCAACCCCCAAGAGCTGCGGCCTTACGCCCTGGCCCGCTGGACCATGCCCCCTGCCCAGCTCATTCAGCAACGCGTGCACAGCGTCTTGGCCGCCAGAGGCCCCGTGCTGGCGCCCGGTGTGGGCTCAGCGGCCTACACCCTGAAGCTGGAACTGGAAGAGTTCAGCCAGGTGTTCAGCTCGCCAAACGCCAGCCAAGGTGCCATGCAATTGCGCGCCACCCTGCTCAAAGGCACCACCTTGGCCGCGCAGCGCAGTTTCAGCACACAGATGCCAGCGCCCACCGCCGATGCCAGCGGCGGCGTGAGAGCCCTGGCCACCGCGGCCGATGAGGTGGCCCAGCAGCTGTCCGACTGGGTTGGCGAGAGCATGCGCTGAAGCGGCAACGCAGGCAGTGAAGGCCTGAAGCGGCCTGCCAGAACAGGCCAACACCACCACCCCGCGCTCAATCGAGCTTGGTCGGCGCCGTGTTATCGGGTGTCAACAGGGCCAGAATGCTTTGCGCGAGTTGCTCTGCCCGGCGCGGGTCTTGAACGCTGCTGCTCAAGGCCGCTTGGGTACCGGCCACGGCGCTGAGGCCAGCCCACTGTGCAACCTGTTCGGGTGTCGCACTGACGTATGCCATCTGCCAGCTCCCAAAGAGCGCGCATGGCCTCTCGCACTCTCGCAGAACCGCCACGGTTTCGTGGCGCAAGTCCTGCATGATCTTGATCATCAACGCCTGCACTTTGACCCTGTCGCCCTCAAGAATCTGCAGAAAAACACCATCGGCGTACACGAGGGCACCCGTGATGCCTTCAGCGGCATTCCAGATCCGGGCGTGCTCAAGGATGTCTTCCAGGTCGTCCCACTGCATGGGCGTCGATGATTCCGAGGAGTAGATGATTTGATAAATCACAAAAAACCCTTGCAGCTTGCGTTGACAGATTTGGATCAGACCACCAAAACCGAAAAGCGGTTTTGCCAATAGGCTCCCGTTCTCATGGTCCAGTGGTGTTTTTCTGTGCAGCCTGGCATTCGAGTCAATGCAACTGACATGACAACAGCATGGCATGGCTTGGCTTGGCTTGGCTCGGCCGCGAAATGTACCGTGTCATTCGGGCAAAGCCAAGATGCCCCCCACAGCAGGTGCGGTTGAGCCAGGGGTCAGGCAGCGCTGCGCCAAACCAAGGGAAAGTCGTTGAAAGGCACGGCGAGCGCTTCCTCCCCCAGACCTCCCCAAGCGACAGCCAGAAGCGGTGCGTGCCAACATGGGTGACTTCGGCCTCAAAGACTTTGGTCTCAAAAATGCTGGGGCTGCATCATTGTCACAGCCACAGCCACATGCTGAATCAGCCCCAGGCCATCCCCAATCTTCTTCGCTGCGTCCATCAGCACCTTCGGCTCGTCTTTGCGGCCGATGTCTGTCGATGGGAATGCACCGGATTCCTCGTGGGTCAGGGCAAGCGAAGCCAGATCTCGTTGCGCCGCATGAACCAGGGCGTCCACGGCGGGTTGTAGCGAGACAGCATCGGCTCGCCCGTCCATGCCTGTCCCCCGGCTCTCAGCGCAGCCTCCAGGCGAGCGAGGTGCTCGTCTTGGTTCGCCTGCGTCCAGAAACCCGAGTAGCGGATCACCGCCACCCGTGAGGCTGGCACTTCCCGCAGCTGAACCCGCGGATCGATTGGCTCCGGCGCGGTGGCCAGCGTGACGCTCTGAGGCAGCACGAACTGCACGCGGTAACCACCACCTTCGGCTGCGCTTTGTGTCACCGGTGCGGTCATGTCCATCTTGACGGGTTCCGCCGTCTGCGTGACAGGCGCCGTCATGGCCATCTTGCGCTCGCCCCGATTCTTGCCAAAGATGTAGCCAGCCAGCAGGGAAAACCCCTGGGAAGACGCCTCGTCTGCCGTGCCCTGCACCACCACCTCTGCCACCACGTACGGCGCATAGGCGCGGATTTCCATCACGGGTCCTGCGCGCTCGACCGTGTACGCCGGCTCCTCAATCGCCTGGCTCATCAGTGGCGCGGCCAGCAAAGCCAGCATGCCCAGCACTTTTTTCATCGTGGTGTTGCGCGGGAAACACCGGCATTCATGCCGGTGAGGCAGAGCGCGTCGTGCGAAGCACGACCTCTTCCAGCGTCTGTGTTGCTCTGCTTTGTTGATAACCGTATCCATCACCGCGCTGCAACAACGTGCAGTGCTTGTGAGAGATTCCCTGAACCACACCTTCTGCGGTCTGGATATTGAAGCTGCCCGTGGCCCGAATGGCAACCCTGCCTCGGTAGCAGCCTTGCTTTTTGCTTTGTGTCACCGTGGCCTTGACCAAGTCACCCGTGGCAAAACCATGTGATGATTTCTCGTATATCAGGTAGCCGCGAGGGAATCCGAACTTTTTCAGGCGCGTACGCTGGTAGCTGCCTCGCCCCTTGTATTTGATGTGCAGCGTGGGCCTGTTCCAATTTGTCACCCAACCCACTTCACCGACACACACAGCGTCCAGTGCGTGGGTCTTTGGAATATGGTTCTTTTGCCGGTTGAACTTGGTGCGCCCACCGCTTGAGGTCTCCGCGGGCAAGCCCGTGGTCTCCAGGGCCTTGAGCAGTGTCAACCTTGTGGTGTTGACGGCTGCGGCATCTTTGAGTGGCCGCTTGGCCTGGGCCAGGACGCGCTTGAGCACTTCGGGCTTCTTGGCCATGAACACCTCAACAGGCAAGGCCGCTTTCTTCTCGTTGCAGCATTGACACGCCAGCGTCAGGTTCGACTCCCGATTGCTGCCGCCTCTGGCCCGTGGCTGGATGTGTTCGATCTGCAAGGGCACATTCTCGGCACCGCAGCAAGCGCACTTTCTGCCCCACTTCTCCAGCAGGTACTCACGGAGTTCGTAGCCCGCAAGGTTGCCTTGTTGGTACTGCACACCTTCAATGCCTGGGGTCTGCATCGCCTGCATATCGAAGCGCACCAGCTCTTGGCTGATGGACTGGATCGCAGCCCAGCGCATGATGCGTTTGACCCATGCCAGTGTGCCGTCCACCCGATGCTGCAACGAGGGAGCGATCCAGCCCTTTTCCTTGTTGCCTCTGTTAAGGAATCGCGGTGCGCGGCAGCGCAACGGGTTCCTGCGCCTGCGCCGCATCTGGCGGCGTGCCGTCAACGCCTCGCTGATCTGCCGTCCCCGATGGGCGATCTCAATCAGGCTCAACACCACAACGCCCTTGCTGACTTCGCCTGTTTCGCTGCCCAAGCTTTGCACGTCTCGCACGATCGCCATGCCCGTTGTCTTGCTGCCTGGGTCAATCTTCAGAGACAAAGGCTGCAACTGGCAATGCTCGGCCTTCACATCCACCAGGCGGATCACAAAAGGCACCAGGCGATGCACGCGCGCGCCCATGCGAGAGCAAAAGCCTCGCGCGTTTCTGCGTGCACGGCATCAGCGCAACACCTTGTCGATCCAACACAAAAACACCCACCCTTTTTCTCCAAAATAAGTTGCTGTCTTTCCAGCAGCCAGCCCTTACGGGCCTTGTGACGCGCACCTCGCGGTGCGTCTCCCCTCGACCATGTTGCAATTCGGCTTGGATGACGGGGCCGTCTCAGCGTACCCTTTTGCTTGGTCTGCACCACCGCCTTCGAGCGCCACGAACTGAGGAAGCATTCGTGGGTCGGATTTTTCGCCTTAATTGCAACGTAGATTGGGTTTTTAGTTCCTTTCTTGGTCTGGTCAACCTGAGCCTTCAGCCTTGCGGCTTCAAGCTCCGGCCTTTAGGCCTTGTCATTACCCACATCTTTCAGCTACATCTGAATAATCGACCAACAATAAGCCCTGAGGGCAGGGGCCAATGTACGACGACGAGAAGTGGATTTCCGAACAATTTGGCCAAACAGACCTCGGTGACCCTAGGCGCGCGCGAAGGGCGCAGGTGCTGGCCTTGAACATGCTTAAGGCACCGGGCAAGGGCATCCCTGAGCAAACGCAAACGTGGGGCGGTGCCAAGGCCGCTTATCGACTCTTTGGGCGCCCCGAGGTCACCCGAGAAGCCTTGATGCAGCCGCATTTCGAGCAAACGCTCCAGGCGTGCGAAGCCCGCCCTGGTCTCATGCTTTTTGTACAAGACACCACAGAGCTGGACTTCACGCACATGCGAGCGGCCGAGGGCTACGGCCCAATCGGCAATCACGCTGGCTGCGGCTTGATGGTGCACAGCTTGATGGCG
>JBLIJY010000011.1:0-17012 GCA_047636095.1 Hydrogenophaga sp.
GGGCGGCACCACTGCCGACGGCCTGTTTACCTTGCAGCAGAGCGAGTGTCTGGGCGCTTGCGCCGACTCGCCGGTGATGCTGGTCAACGACCGCCACATGTGCAGTTTCATGAGCGACGACAAACTTGATCAATTGATCGACGGTCTCAAAGCAACTGAGGGTAAGACATGAACGCAGAGCAAATCATTGCGCAGTTCCGCGCCACTGGCGTGCAAACTTGTTTCCACGACCGCCATATCAACCCCCAGATTTACGCGGGTCTGAACGGCAGCAACTGGTCGCTCAAAGACTACGAGGCGCGCGGCGGCTATCAAGCGCTGCGCAAGGTGTTGGGCAAAGACGGATCGGCGCCCGACACTGATACGGGCTTGGCCGGTCTGACCCGCGACCAGGTGATCGCCACGGTAAAAGAATCGGCTCTGCGCGGTCGTGGTGGTGCGGGCTTTCCCACCGGCCTCAAGTGGAGCTTCATGCCGCGCCAGTTCCCGGGTCAGAAGTACCTGGTGTGCAATTCCGATGAGGGTGAGCCGGGTACCTGCAAGGATCGCGACATCCTCATGCACAACCCGCACATCGTTATCGAAGGCATGTTGATCGCGGCCTATGCCATGGGCATCAGCGTGGGCTACAACTACATCCACGGTGAGATTTTTGAGGAATACGAGCGCTTCGAGGCTGCACTTGAAGAGGCAAGCGCCGCTGGCTATCTGGGCGACGCCATCCTGGGCAGCGATTTCAACTTCCAACTGCACGCGTTTCACGGTTTTGGCGCCTATATCTGCGGCGAAGAAACCGCGCTGCTCGAATCGCTAGAAGGCAAAAAAGGGCAGCCCCGCTTCAAGCCACCGTTTCCGGCCAGTTTTGGCCTGTACGGCAAGCCGACCACGATCAACAACACCGAGACCTTTGCCGCGGTGCCTTGGATCATTCGCAACGGCGGTCAGGCCTATCTGGAGTGCGGCAAGCCCAACAACGGTGGCACCAAAATTTACTCGGTCAGTGGCGACGTGAATTTGCCAGGCAATTACGAGGTACCGATGGGCACACCGTTTGCCAAACTGCTGGAGCTCGCTGGTGGCGTTCGCACCGGCCGCATGCTGAAGGCCGTCATTCCTGGCGGTTCGTCGGCACCGGTGTTGCCGGCGCACATCATGATGGACGTGACGATGGACTACGACTCCATTGCCAAGGCAGGCTCCATGCTCGGCTCGGGTGCGGTGATCGTGATGGACGATTCGCGCTGCATGGTCGAGTCGCTCAAGCGCCTGTCTTATTTCTACATGCACGAATCCTGCGGCCAGTGTACGCCGTGCCGCGAAGGCACGGGCTGGCTCTGGCGCTTGGTCGACAAGATCCAGCGCGGCGTGGCCACCCCTGCCGACATGGAGCTGCTGGACAACGTGGCCGAGAACATCATGGGCCGCACCATCTGCGCATTGGGCGATGCCGCGGCCATGCCGGTGCGCGCCATGATCAAACACTTCCGGCCCGAGTTTGAGGCCATGATCAAGCTCGACACGCCAGCCGCGGCTTGACCACGCTAGACAACGCCTAAACAAGACGGCAAAGCAAGATGATTGAAATCGAACTGGACGGACAAAAAGTCGAAGTTTCGCCGGGCAGCATGATCATGCATGCGGCCGACAAGGCGGGCACCTACATCCCGCATTTCTGCTATCACAAGAAGCTATCCATTGCGGCCAACTGCCGCATGTGCCTGGTTGATGTGGAGAAGGCCCCCAAGCCCATGCCGGCCTGCGCCACGCCGGTCACGCAGGGCATGATCGTGCGTACCAAATCCGACAAAGCCATCAAGGCCCAAAAGTCGGTGATGGAATTTTTGCTGATCAACCACCCGCTGGACTGCCCGATCTGCGATCAGGGCGGTGAGTGCCAGCTCCAAGACCTTGCCGTGGGCTACGGCAGCTCGGGCTCGCGCTACGAAGAAGAAAAACGTGTGGTGTTCCACAAAAGTGCCGGCCCGTTGATTTCCATGAAGGAGATGACCCGCTGCATCCATTGCACCCGCTGTGTGCGCTTTGGCCAAGAGATCGGCGGCGTGATGGAGCTGGGCATGTCGCACCGCGGCGAACATGCCGAGATCGAGACCTTCATCGGCCAGTCGGTGGACTCCGAGCTCTCCGGCAACATGATCGACATCTGCCCGGTGGGCGCGCTCACCAGCAAGCCGTTCCGTTACCAGGCCCGCACCTGGGAGCTGTCGCGCCGCAAGTCTGTCAGCCCCCACGATTCGACCGGTGCCAACCTCATTGTGCAGGTGAAAAACCACAAGGTGATGCGCGTGGTGCCGCTGGAAAACGAAGCGGTGAACGAATGCTGGATTGCCGACCGCGACCGGTTCTCTTACGAAGCGCTGGACGTGGAGCGGTTGACCGAGCCCATGATCAAACAGGGTGGCCAGTGGCACACCGTTGACTGGCAGACCGCGCTGGAATACGTAGCGAATGGCCTCAAAAAGATCAAGGCCGAGTTTGGTGCCAACGCCATCGGCTTGTTGGCCAGTCCGCACAGCACGGTCGAAGAGCTGGCTCTGGCTGGTGCGCTGGTGCGCGGCTTCGGTAGCGAAAGCATCGACAGCCGATTGCGCGCTGCCGATTTTCAGAATGCAGCGCCCGCAAGCTCGGCGCGCTGGCTGGGTCTGCCCATCGCAGAGCTCACCCATTTGCAGCGCGTGTTGGTGATCGGTTCCAACCTGCGCAAAGACCACCCGTTGTTCGCGCAGCGCATCCGCCAAGCGGTGCGCCATGGCGCGCAGCTCAGCGTGCTGACCAACGAGACGAATGACTGGGCGATGCCGGTGGCCAACCAGTGCGTGGCCAAGGCTTCGGTCTGGGTGTCGGCGCTCGCAGGCATTGCGGCCGCCATCGCCAAGGCCAATGGCGTGGAACCGCCGGTTGCCGCCGAAGCCAGTGACTCGGCGCAGGCGGTGGCGAAGTCGCTGCTCAGCGGCGAACGCAAGGCGATCTTGCTCGGCAACGCCGCTGCCCACCATGAAAAGGCGTCCAGCCTGCTGCTGCTGGCGAACTGGATTGCCGAGCAGACCGGTGCCCGCGTCGGTTACCTCACCGAAGCCGCCAACACGGTGGGCGCGCAACTGGTGCGTGCGCTGCCGGGCGAGGGTGGCCAAAACGCCGCCGAGATGCTGGCTGGCGGCGTGAAAGCCACGCTGCTGCTCAACGTCGAGCCTGGCGCCGACAGCGTGGCCGATGGCCAAGCACTGGCTCGGGCTGGCTTGGTGGTCACACTCAGCCCGTTCAAGACCAATCTGGACATCAGTGACGTGCTGCTGCCAATCGCGCCGTTCAGCGAAACCTCGGGCTCCTTCGTGAACGCCGAAGGTCGCTTGCAGAGCTTCCACGCGGTGGTGCGGCCGCTGGGCGAAACGCGTCCGGGCTGGAAGGTTCTTCGTGTGTTGGGCAACCTGCTCGGCCTGCCCGGGTTTGATGCCGATTCTTCGCTGGCGGTGCTGGCGCAGGCCTTGCCTGGCGTCGAGGCAGGCCAGATGGTGGATGCGGCGCGCTTATCCAACGCTGCCAGCCTGCACCAGCCCGACATGGCGTCGGCCACGGTCGTGCCTTGCGTGGCCTCCATCTACCAGCTTGATGGTTTGGTGCGCCGGGCCAGTTCGTTGCAGCTCACCGCCGATGCGCGACAGGCCCACCTTGAAGCCAACGTCAAAGCCGAGCAGCTACCCGCATGATCGACGCGATGTACAACGGCGGCCTCGGCCTGATTGCCGCGCCTTGGTGGACCACAGCGGCTTGGCCGGTGATCTGGAGCCTGATCAAGATCGTGGCGGTGCTGGCGCCGCTGATGGGAGCGGTGGCGTACCTGACGCTGTGGGAGCGCAAGCTTTTGGGCTTCATGCAGGTGCGCATGGGCCCAAACCGCGTGGGACCATTTGGCCTGTTGCAGCCCATCGCCGATGCGATCAAGCTGCTCACCAAAGAAATCATCAGCCCCAGCGCAGCAAGCACCGGCCTGTTCCGGCTGGGTCCGATCATGGCGATCATGCCGGCGCTGGCGGCTTGGGTGGCCATTCCGTTTGGTCCTGAGGCGATTCTTGCCAACGTCAACGCCGGTCTGTTGCTGATCCTGGCTATCACCTCGATCGAGGTTTACGGCGTGATCATTGCGGGCTGGGCGTCGAACTCGAAGTACGCGTTTCTCGGTGCGTTGCGCGCCTCGGCGCAGATGGTGAGCTACGAGATCGCCATCGGTTTCTGTTTCCTCATCGTCATCATGACGGCGGGCAGCTTGCACTTGGGCGAAATCGTCGCATCTCAGGCGCGCGGAATGGGCGCCGACATAGGGCTCAACTTCCTGTCCTGGAACTGGCTGCCGCTGCTGCCGATTTTTGTGGTGTTCCTGATCTCCGGTGTGGCTGAAACCAATCGGCACCCGTTCGACGTGGTCGAGGGCGAGGCCGAGATCGTGGCGGGTCACATGGTCGAGTACTCGGGCATGGGCTTCGCCATCTTCTTCCTGGCCGAGTACGCCAGCATGTGGCTGGTTTCCATCTTGGCGGTGCTGATGTTCTTGGGTGGCTGGCTGTCACCGATCGACAGCGTGCTTCTCAATTGGGTTCCCGGCTGGATCTGGCTCGGTGCCAAAACCTTCTTTGTGGTCTCGCTCTTCATCTGGTTGCGCGCCACCTTCCCGCGTTTTCGTTACGACCAGATCATGCGTCTGGGCTGGAAGATTTTCATTCCTGTGACCCTGGTTTGGCTGCTGCTCGTGGGGGGTCTGATGCAGACCTCCTGGAACATCTGGAAGTGAGCTGGGCACCATCGCCTGGTCACCGACGCCAAACCTGATCTTAGGACACAGCAGGAGCACGCACATGAACACCATTACCGCACCCATCGCCGCCCGAGTTGCCGCACCGGCTGTTGTTGCGCCATTTTCCCTGGGTGATTTTTTCAAGAGTTTTTTGCTCGTCGAACTGGTCAAAGGCATGGCCCTAACCGGGCGCTACGCCTTCCGCCGCAAAATCACGGTGCAGTTTCCAGAAGAAAAAACGCCGCTCTCGCCGCGCTTTCGTGGCCTGCACGCGCAGCGCCGCTATGAAAACGGCGAAGAGCGCTGCATCGCCTGCAAGCTGTGCGAAGCGGTGTGCCCGGCGGTTGCCATCACCATCGAGTCCGACCAGCGCGATGACGGCACGCGCCGCACCACCCGCTACGACATCGACCTCACCAAGTGCATCTTCTGCGGCTTCTGCGAAGAAGCCTGCCCGGTGGATGCGATTGTCGAGACCCACATCCTCGAATACCACGGTGAAAAGCGCGGCGATCTGTATTTCACCAAAGAGATGCTGCTGGCCGTGGGCGATCGCTACGAGACCGAGATTGCAGCGGCCCGCGCGGCAGACGCTCCTTACCGCTGATGGCCGATCCGCGCTGAGCATGCTGCTCGGCGCTGCTGTGCCTCCACCAACCCGATACCCGTTTCCCGTCCATGGATTATCAGACTGGCTTTTTCTACCTGTTTGCAGCTGTGCTGCTCTACGCAGCTTTTCGCGTCATCACCGCACGCAACCCGGTGGTGGCGGTGCTCCATTTGATGCTGGCGTTCTCACAGGCTGCGGCGTTGTGGTTGTTGATTGAGGCCGAGTTCTTGGGGCTGACTTTGGTGCTGGTGTACCTCGGCGCTGTCATGGTGTTGTTCCTATTTGTCGTGATGATGCTGGACATCAAGCTAGAGGGCGAGCGCGGATCCTTCTGGAAGCACTTCCCGTTGGCAGCGGTGCTGGGCGCGGTGGTGGCCTTGCAGATCATTGCGGTGCTGTGGGTGGGCTTCCCCAACGTCACCTCACCCGCTGCGCCTGCCGCGTTGGCCGGTGTGCCCAATACCAAGGCGCTTGGCCTGCTGCTCTACACCGAATACCTTTACCCGATCGAGGTGGCGGCGGTGATTTTGCTGGTCGCCATGATCGCGGCGATCGCGCTCACCTTGCGCCGTCGCAAGGACAGCAAGGCCATCGACCCCGGCATGCAGGTCCATGTGCGCGCCAGCGACCGTCTGGTGGTGCTGCCGATGAACGCCACGCAGAAACCGGTCCCGCTGCCGGTGGCAGCCGAGGAGGGCAAAGCATGAGCTTGACACTGGGCCACTACCTATCGCTGGGCGCGATTTTGTTTGCGATGTCGGTGATCGGCATCTTTTTGAACCGCAGGAATCTGATCGTGCTGCTGATGGCCATTGAGCTGATGCTGCTGGCGGTCAACATGAATTTCGTTGCGTTCGCGTACTTCCTGGGCGACCTGCACGGCCAGGTCTTCGTGTTCTTCATCCTCACGGTGGCGGCCGCCGAGTCGGCCATCGGCCTGGCGATCCTGATGCTGCTGTTCCGCAACCGCGCCTCGATCAGCGTCGAAGAACTTAATATCCTCAAAGGCTGAAGGCCCGGACACGGTCCCGGGCCCACGCACGCATCCATGAGCAACACCCTTTCTGCAGCCACCTTGTTGGCCGTCCCGCTGGCCCCGCTGGCCGGCGCGCTGATCGCAGGCATTCTTGGCACCACCTTTGGCGGCAACGTCATTGGTCGGCGCGCCTCGCACACTGCCACCATCCTGGGTGTGCTGATCGCGTTCGTGCTCTCGGTCAGCACCTTGATGCAGGTGATGGACGGCGCCCGATTCAACGCCACCATTTATGAGTGGATGCGGATCGGCAGCCTGAAGATGGAGATCGGCTTCATGGTCGACGGGCTCACCGCGATGATGATGTGCGTGGTCACTTTCGTCTCGCTCATGGTGCACCTCTACACCATCGGCTACATGGACGAGGACGCGGGTTACAACCGCTTCTTCTCCTACATCTCGCTGTTCACCTTCTCCATGCTCATGCTGGTGATGAGCAACAACCTGCTGCAGCTATTTTTCGGCTGGGAAGCGGTGGGCTTGGTGTCGTACCTGCTGATCGGTTTTTGGTACAACAAACCCACGGCCATCTTTGCCAACATGAAGGCGTTTCTGGTCAACCGGGTGAGTGACTTCGGCTTCATCTTGGGCATCGGCCTGATCGTGGCTTACACCGGTTCGCTGAACTACACCGAGATCTTTGCCAAGGCCAGCGAACTGGGTGCGATGGGTTTCGCCAACCCCTTCGGCGGTGCTGACTGGATGCTGGTGACCGTGATCTGCATCTGCCTGTTCATTGGTGCGATGGGCAAAAGCGCGCAGTTCCCGCTTCACGTCTGGCTGCCCGACTCCATGGAGGGACCAACGCCGATCTCGGCGCTGATCCACGCCGCCACCATGGTCACCGCTGGCATCTTCATGGTTTCGCGCATGTCGCCGCTGTTCGAGATGTCCGACACCGCGCTGAATTTCATCATGGTGATCGGCGCTGTCACCGCGCTGTTCATGGGCTTTCTGGGCATCATCCAGAACGACATCAAGCGCGTGATCGCGTACTCCACCATCTCCCAGCTGGGCTACATGACGGTGGCACTCGGTGCCTCGGCCTACTCGGTCGCGGTGTTCCACCTGATGACCCACGCCTTCTTCAAAGCGCTGTTGTTCCTGGCCGCTGGCTCCGTGATCATGGGCCTGCACCACAACCAGGACATTCGCTGGATGGGCGGGGTGCGCAAGTACATGCCCATCACCTGGATCACCTTTTTGCTGGGTACGCTGGCGTTGATCGGAACCCCGCTGTTCTCGGGTTTTTACTCCAAGGACAGCATCATCGAGACGGTGCACTTCAGCACCTTGCCGGGCGCTGGCTTCGCTTACTTCGCGGTGCTTGCTGGCGTGTTCGTCACTTCGTTTTACTCGTTCCGGCTCTACTTCCTGGTGTTCCACGGGAAAGAGCGCTACGACCAGAACCCCGACGCCCATCACGGGCATGACGATCACGACGACGACCATGGTCACGGCCACGGTGATGGCAAGCCGCACGAAACCCCCTGGGTGGTCACGGTGCCGCTGGTGTTGCTCGCGATCCCTTCGGTGGCGATTGGCTTTTTTACCATTGGGCCGATGCTGTTCGGTGACTTCTTCCAAGACGCGATCTACACCAACGCCGCGTTGCACCCAGCGTTCTCGATGTTCGCTGAAACATTCCACGGCCCGATCGCCATGGCCCTTCACGCCTTCTCCACCGCGCCGTTCTGGCTCGCACTGGGCGGTGCCGTGAGCGCTTGGTACATGTACCTGATCAACCCGGCGCTGCCAGCGGCGATTGGTCGCGCGCTCAAGCCGGTGGTGACGCTGCTGGAGAACAAGTACTACCTGGACTGGTTCAACGAGAACGTCATCTCGCGAGGTGCCCGTGCGCTGGGAACCGGTCTGTGGAAGGGCGGGGACCGTGGCGTGATCGAGGGTGGCGTGGTCAACGCCAGCTGGAAGCTGGTGGGTTGGGTGTCTTCGGTGGTGCGCCAGGCGCAAAGCGGCTATCTTTACCACTACGCGCTGGTGATGATCGTGGGTGTGCTGCTGTTCATGACGTATTTCGTCTGGATCGCCCGATAAGAACAAGAAGAACAGGAAGAACAAGATGGGTTTGTTGAGTCTGGCGATTTGGACGCCAATTCTGTTTGGCGTGTTGCTGCTCGCGTTCGGGCGTGATGAGCAGGCGCCCATGGTGCGCTGGATTGCGCTCGTCGGTGCGCTGGTGGGGCTGGCGGTCACTGTGCCGCTCTACACCGGTTTCGAGATCGGCAGCGCTGCGATGCAGTTCGTAGAGAAGAGCGTCTGGATTGAGCGCTTCAACATCCACTACCACCTCGGTGTGGACGGTATTTCGCTCTGGCTGATCTTGCTCACCGCGTTCATCACTGTGATCGTGGTGATCGCCAGCTGGGAGGCCATCACCATCCGGGTGAACCAGTACATGGGCGCGTTCCTGATTCTGTCGGGCCTGATGATCGGTGTTTTCAGCGCACAGGACGGCATGCTGTTCTACGTGTTCTTTGAGGCCACGCTGATCCCGATGTACCTGATCATCGGTATCTGGGGCGGGCAGAACAAGATCTACGCCGCCTTCAAATTCTTTCTCTACACGCTGCTCGGTTCCCTGCTGATGCTGGTGGCGCTGATCTACCTCTACACCCAAGCAGGGGGCAGCTTTGATCTGGCCACTTGGTACAAGCTGCCGTTGGGCAGTACCGCGCAAACCCTGCTGTTCTTCGCCTTCTTCGCCGCCTTTGCGGTCAAGGTGCCGATGTGGCCGGTGCACACCTGGCTGCCCGACGTGCACGTCGAAGCACCCACCGGCGGCTCGGCGGTGCTGGCGGCGATCATGCTCAAGCTCGGCGCATACGGCTTCCTGCGTTTTTCGATGCCCATCCTGCCCGATGCGTCGCACGAATGGGCTTGGCTGATGATCGCGCTGTCTTTGGTGGCGGTGATCTATGTCGGCCTGGTCGCGATGGTGCAGCAGGACATGAAGAAACTGGTGGCCTATTCGTCCGTGGCCCACATGGGCTTTGTCACGCTGGGCTTCTTTCTCTTCAGCGACCTCGGTATGGCGGGCGGCATCGTGCAGATGGTTGCCCACGGCTTTGTCTCCGCCGCGATGTTCCTCTCGATCGGTGTGTTGTACGACCGGGTGCATTCGCGCGAAATTGCTGACTATGGCGGCGTGGTCAACACCATGCCCAACTTCACCGCGTTTGCGCTGCTGTTCGTGATGGCCAACAGCGGCCTGCCGGGCACCGCCGGATTCGTCGGCGAGTGGATGGTGATTCTGGCTGCGGTCAAAGCCAATTTCTGGATCGGCATGGCCGCCGCCTCAGCGCTGATCTTTGGCGCCGCTTACTCGCTGTGGATGTTCAAGCGCGTTTACCTCGGTCCGGTGGGCAACAGCCATGTGAAGGCGCTGCTCGACATCAACGCGCGCGAATTCCTGGTGATGGCGTTGCTGGCGTTCATGGTGCTTTACATGGGCATCCATCCCAAACCGTTCACCGATGTGATGGACGCTTCGGTGGCCGAGTTGCTGCGCCATGTCGCGATTTCCAAGCTGCCGTGAGCCCGTGCCCCAAAAGAAAAGAACGCTCCCATGATTGACTCGCTCGGCTGGTACGCGGCCTTCCCCGAAATCCTGTTGCTGGTGATGGCCTGTGTCATTGCCCTGGTCGACCTCGGCGTGAAAACACCGATGCGTGGTGTTACCCACCTGCTCACGATGCTGACGCTGGCGGTGCTGGCCGTGTTCCTTGGGTTCTATGCCAGCAGTGGCGCCACGGTGGTGGCCTTTGGCGGCATGGTGGTGAGCGACCCGATGGGCAACTGGCTCAAGTGCTTCGCCACCATTGCGCTGATGGTGACCCTGGTCTATGGCCGGCAGTACGCGAGCCAGCGCGACATGCTGCGCGGTGGTGAGCTGTTCACGCTGTCGCTGTTCGCGTTGCTTGGCATGTACGTGATGATTTCGGGCCACAACTTCCTGGTGCTCTATCTCGGTCTGGAGCTGCTCACGCTTTCCAGCTACGCGCTGGTGGCCCTGCGCCGCGACGACCTGAAGGCGACCGAGGCGGCGATGAAGTATTTCGTGCTCGGCGCGCTGGCCAGCGGGTTTCTGCTCTACGGTCTGTCCATGGTCTACGGCGCCACCGGCTCGCTCGGCCTGCCCGAGGTGATGCGCGCCATCGCTGGCGGCGAGGCCACGCTCAAGGGTTCGCAGCAGGTGTTGATTTTGGGCTTGGTGTTTGTGGTTTCCGGCCTGGCGTTCAAGCTGGGCGCGGTGCCGTTTCACATGTGGGTGCCCGATGTGTACGAGGGCGCGCCCACGGTGGTGGCGCTGTTGGTTGGCGGCGCGACCAAGCTGGCCGCGTTCGCCATCATGATTCGCCTGCTGGTCGAAGGCCTGATGCCGCTGGCGTTTGACTGGCAGCAGATGCTGGCGGTGCTGGCGGTGCTCTCTTTGCTCGTGGGCAACCTGGCCGCGATCGCGCAGACCAATCTCAAGCGCATGCTGGCCTTCTCCACCATCTCGCACATGGGCTTTCTGCTGCTCGGCCTGCTCGCCGGTGTGGTGCAGGGCGACAGCGGCAACGCGGCCAATGCCTACGGTTCGTCGATGTTTTACATCGTGACCTATGTGCTCACCACGCTGGGCACCTTCGGCGTCATTCTGGTGCTATCGCGCAGCGGTTTCGAGTCGGACAACATCGCTGATCTTGCTGGCTTGAACCAGCGCAGCCCGCTGTATGCCGGGGTGATGGCAATCTGTATGTTCTCGCTGGCTGGCGTGCCACCGCTGGTGGGCTTCTACGCCAAGCTGGCCGTGTTGCAGGCGCTGCTGGCCTCCAGCCAGCCGGTCTACATCGGGTTGGCGGTGTTTGCGGTGTTGATGTCGCTGATCGGCGCCTTCTACTACCTGCGGGTGGTCAAGGTGATGTATTTCGATGCGCCCACCCAGACGGCGGCGATCGAGGCTGGCTTCGATGCGCGCTCGCTGCTGTCGGTCAACGGTGCCCTGGTGCTGGTGCTGGGCATCGTGCCGGGCGGTTTGATGACCCTGTGCGCCCAGGCGATCGCCTCGCTGATGGCTTGAATAGGCCACCGGTGAGAAACCGCTGCGCTCTGCGCGATCCCCTTTCACGATGACCCATACCACCTCGGTCTGGCTGGTGCTGCTGGCCTTGCTGCTCTCTGCCAACCTGCCGTTCGTCAACGAGCGCTGGCTTGCAGTGATCCCGCGTCGTGCGCCCAAGACGCTGTGGATGCGGGTCGGCGAATTGGTGGCTTGCTATGCGCTGGCGATTGCATTGGGCCTGGCGTTGGAACAGTCGGCAGGCCAAATCGCGCCGCAGGGCTGGGAGTTCTACGCTGTGACCGGCGCGCTGTTTCTCACGCTGGCGTTCCCGGGCTTCGTCTACCGCTACCTCTACAAGCGCAAGAACTGACCCATGCTTGGTCACCACGTCAACAACCTTCTCAATGCTGAGCGTTGGCGTCAATGAGCGATGACCCACACCTTCGCGAAACGCCGCTGGCCCGCAGTGAGTTGCTGCGCGGTCACTTTCTGCATGTGGTGCGCGACACGGTGCGCCTGCCCGATGGCGAGCAGACCACACGCGAGTTTGTGCTGCACCCCGGCGCGGTGATGGTGATCGCCTTGCTGGCCGATGGACAGGTGGTGCTGGAGCGCCAGTACCGCCACCCTATGCAGCGCGTGATGATCGAGTTCCCGGCCGGCAAGCTGGATGCGGGGGAGGGCAGCCTGGCCTGCGCTCAGCGCGAGTTGCTCGAAGAAACGGGCTACCAAGCAAGTGAATGGGCGTTCGCGGGGCGCCATGCGCCCACCATCGCCTATTCCGATGAGGTCATTGACATCTGGTTTGCGCGCGGCCTGAGTCTTGGTGAGCGCCGACTCGATGCAGGTGAGTTCCTCGATGTCTTCACTGCCAAGCCTGAGCAGTTGCTGGCTTGGTGCCGCAATGGTGAGGTCACCGATGGCAAGACGCTCACTGGCATGCTCTGGTTGCAAAACGTGTTGGCAAGCATTTGGGCACTCGACTGGAACGGTGCGGTTCTTGCTGAGCAACCTGCGGGACAATCCAGCCCATGAAAGTTCTTGATCTGCAATGCGCCCACCAGCACAGCTTCGAGGGCTGGTTTGGGTCTGAGGACGACTTCGTCGGCCAGCTCGCACGCGGCCTGGTCAGTTGCCCGCTGTGTGGCGACGGCAGTATCCAGAAAATGCTCTCGGCGCCGCGCCTGAATTTGCGCGCCTCGCGCCAGCAGGCATCTGCTCAGCACACCGACGAACCGAGTGCGGATGCCAGTGCGGGTGTGGCGCTCGGCCATGTGGCACCCAGCTCGGCGCTGCAGGCCCGATTCCTCTCAGCGATGCGCGAGGTGATGGCCAACACGGAAGACGTGGGCGAGCGCTTCGCCGACCAGGCTCGCGCCATGCACCACGGCGACATGGATGCGCGCAGCATCCGAGGCCGCACCAGCCCGCAGGTGGCACTGGAACTGATCGAGGAGGGTATCAGCGTGCTGCCGTTGCCACCACTGCCGGCGCTGAAAGAGACGCTGCAGTAGGGCGGAACGTGGGGACCACGGACCAGCGATGGCTTGTTTCAGGCGCTGAACTGCAAGGCCGCCAGCCCGGCGTACACGCCACCTCTTGCCACCAACTCGGCGTGGGTGCCTTGCTCGACCAGGCGCCCGTGATCCAGCACCACGATGTGGTCGGCGCGCTGCACCGTGGCCAGCCGGTGGGCAATCACCAGCGTGGTGCGGTCTTTCATGGCTGATTCCAGCGCCGCTTGCACCATGCGCTCGCTTTGGGCGTCGAGGGCGCTGGTGGCTTCGTCGAGCAGCAGCAGCGGCGGGTTTTTGAGCATGGCGCGTGCGATCGCGATGCGCTGGCGCTGCCCGCCTGAGAGGCGCACACCACGTTCGCCCAGAAAGGTGCCGTACTGCTCGGGCAGTTCGGCAATGAACTCGTCAGCGAAAGCCGCCACTGCTGCGGCCTTGACCTCGGCGTCGCTGGCATCGGGGCGGCCGTAGCGGATGTTCTCCAGCGCGCTGCTGGAGAAAATCACCGGGTCTTGCGGCACGATGCCGATGCGCGCGCGCAGGTCGTGCAGGCTCATTTCCCGGATCGGTACACCGTCAAGTTCGATCTGGCCTTGCGCCGGGTCGTAATAGCGCAGCAGCAGGCCGAACACCGTGCTTTTGCCTGCGCCACTGGGTCCCACCAGCGCCACGGTCTGGCCGGGCTGCACGTTGAGGCTGAAGTCGGCCAGCGCCGCCTGTTGGGGGCGCGAAGGGTAGTGAAAACCGATTTTGTGAAAAGCCAGCGCGCTGCCGCCTTCGGGCAACGGTGCTTGCACGGGCTTGGCGGGCGACTGCACTGGCGACTGGCTGGCCAGCAGCTCCATCAGCCGCTCGCTGGCACCGGCCGCGCGCAGCAGGTCGCCGTAGACCTCGCCGAGCACGGCGACTGCGCCCGCGAAGATAATCACATACAGCACCGCCTGGCCGAGCTGCCCCGCGCTGATCTGCCCGGCGATCACCGCCTGGGTGCCCTGGTAAAGACCCCAGAGGACGAGCGCCGAGTTGGCGATGATGATGAACGCCACCAGCACCGCGCGCGCGCGGCTGCGCTTGACCGCCGTGCTGAAGGCGTGTTCGGTGGACCGATCGAATCGTTGCGACTCGCGGTCTTCAGCGGTGTAGCTCTGCACGATGGGGATGGCATTGAGCACCTCGGCGGCGATCGCGCTGGAGTCGGCCACCCGGTCCTGGCTGGCGCGCGAGAGCTTGCGCACGCGCCGGCCAAACCACATCGCTGGCAGCACCACCAGGCCCACCACCAGCAGCACCTGCACCATCACATAGGGGTGACTCCACACCAGCATGATCAGCGCGCCCACGCCCATCACCGCGTTGCGCAGGCCCATCGAGAGCGACGAGCCCACCACCGTCTGCACCAGCGTGGTGTCGGTGGTCAGGCGACTGAGCACCTCGCCGGTCTGGGTGGTCTCAAAAAACTGCGGACTTTGGCGCAGGACATGGCTGTAGACCGCGTTGCGCAGGTCGGCGGTGATGCGCTCGCCCAGCCAGCTCACCACGTAAAAACGCCCCGCTGAGAACAGCCCGAGCGCCACCGCCACACCGAAGAGCTCGATGAAATGCCCGCGCAGGCCCATCGCCTGGGCGCTTCGGTCGCCGGCGATCAGTCCGCCGTCGATCAGGTGGCGCAGCGCTACGGGGAACAGCAGGGTGGCCGCAGCGGCCAACACCAGAAACACAATGGCCAGTCCAATCTGGAGTGTGTAGGGCCGCATGAACGGCAGCAGGCCGCTCAACGAGGTGGGAGACTGGCCTTTGGCCCGCTCGGTGTTGGTGGCTGAACTCATGTGCCAAGTGTGCCGTTTTTTCGACTGGGTCCCAGCGGGTCGACCAGCCGGCCCATCGACGGGCTGCGTTCCGACCGGTATGCAACGCCGGTATCGGATACGGCCAAATTGGCATCGCCGATTCCTGCCTGCCATGAGAGCGTGATTCCATAATGCGCAAGCTTCGCAGACCGCAGCGGGAGCCGCCACAGCAAACCATTTGCTGGCGGACAACCTCACAGGGCTAAGATAAAACCCACACCCCGCTGGGTCCCCAGTCAGCGCGAGAGACACCGTTTAGCGCTCGTTCGCTCGATCCAGCCAACAACAGGAAGAAACATGCCCACCCATGCGCTGACCGAGCTCATCAAGTACACGCAGGACCACGGGGGCAGCGATGCCGCGCGCCTGGCCGACTATGTGCCAGCCTATTTTGCCAACGCCGACCCCAGCGAGATCGAAGACCGGGGCGCCGCCACGCTGTTTGCGATTGCCAACGCGCACTGGCGTTTGCTGGAATCGGTGCGGCTGCCGATCTTCGAGAAAATCCGGGTGTTCAACCCGAGCCTGGTCGAAGACGGTTTCGTCAGCGACCACACCGCGATCCAGATCGTGCACCCGGACATGCCGTTCCTGGTCGATTCGGTCACCATGGCGGTCAACCGCAGCGGGCGCACCGCGCACTGGATCGTGCATCCGCTGATGGCGGTGAAGCGCGACGACAAGGGTCGCATTCTCAAGGCGTCGCCGGCCACGGCCGGTCGCGAGCCTGGTGCTGAGGTCGTGTCGATGATCCTGGTCGAGTGCGATCGCATCGTGAGCGAGGCCGACATGGCGGCGCTGGCGGCGGACCTGGCGAGCGTGCTGAACGACGTGCGCAGCGCGGTGCAAGACTGGCGGCCCATGCTGGAGCGCGTGCGCGCACTGGCCGCCGAGTCATCGAGCCCCTCACTCTCGTCGCTGCTGTCTCCGTTGAACCAGCAAGAAGGCATCGACTTCCTGCAGTGGCTGGAAGACAAACACTTCACCTTTCTCGGTGCCCGCCACTACGAACTGGTGCGCGACGGCAGCAACGTGACCCTGGTGGCCGTGCCCGACTCCGGCCTGGGCATTCTGCGGGGCGAGGTACAGACGCCGGTCAGCCGATTGCCCGAGGGCGCTTTGAGCCTGCTCGACTCTGACGCGCTGGTGCTGGTCACCAAAGCCATGACGCGCGCCACCGTGCACCGGCCGGCCTGGCTGGACTACATCGCCGTCAAGCGTTTCGACGAGGCCGGCCAGGTGGTGGGCGAGGCCCGATTCCTGGGGCTGTACACCTCCACCGCCTACCAGGCGCCGGTGCACGAGATCCCGCAGGTGCGCGTGCGCGCTGCTCAGGTGCTGAAAGACGCCGGTGTCGTGCCCGAGAGCCACACCGCGAAATCGCTGCAATCGATTCTGGAGACCTATCCGCGCGACGAGCTGTTTCAGATCGACCAGTCCACCTTGAGCGAGCACGCCATGGCCATCCTGCGTTTGCAGGAGCGCCAGCGCACCCGTGTGCTGTTGCGACGCGATCCGTTTGGTCGCTTCACCTCGGTCCAGGTGTTTGTGCCACGCGAGCGCTACAACACCGAGCTGCGGGTCAAGATTGGGCAGGAGCTGATGGACACGCTTGACGGCCAGGCGCTGGAATTCATCCCGATGCTGACCGACAGCCCACTGGCCCGCATCCACTACCTGGTGCGCGCCACCGAGCTGGCGCCCCAGAATGTGGATCTGCGCGCGCTGGAGGCCCGCGTCGCCAAGCTGGCGCAGGGTTGGAAGGACGACTGCACCCAGGAACTGCTGCACGCGCTGGGCGAGGGCAGGGGCCTGGCGATGGCACACCGCTTTGCGTCGGCGTTTTCCGCCGCTTACAGAGAAGACTTCTCGGCTGCGGTGGGTGCGCAAGATGCCCAGGTGCTGGCCCAGCTCACACCGGAGCAGCCGCTCGCCGTCAAACTTTACCGCCCGCTCAACGCCGGTGACGGCATACTGCGCTTCAAGATCTACAACACCAACAAGGTGGCCTTGTCTGACTCGCTGCCCGTGTTGGAGCGCATGGGGGCCCGGGTGCTGAACGAACACCCCTACCGCATCGGCCGCGGTGCCGAAGCCCTGGCGCTGTGGGTGCACGACATCGGCCTGCAGATGGCG
>JBLIJY010000012.1:0-16870 GCA_047636095.1 Hydrogenophaga sp.
CATGGGCGAGAGCATCAAGACCGTGATCCGTGAGAACACGGGGCGCATGCAGCCAGGCGATGTGTATGCGCTCAACGACCCGTACCACGGCGGCACGCACCTGCCTGACGTGACCGTGATCACGCCGGTCTACCTGAACCCCGCTGAGCCCCCGATGTTTTACGTGGGCTCGCGCGGTCACCACGCCGACATTGGCGGCACCACGCCGGGTTCCATGCCGCCGTTCTCGACCCGCATCGAGGAAGAGGGCGTGCAGATCAACAACGTCAAGCTGGTGGACCGCGGCGTGCTGCGCGAGGCGGAGATGGTGGCGCTGCTGCAAAGCGGCGAGTTCCCTTCGCGCAACCCGCAGCAGAATCTGGCCGACCTCAAGGCCCAGATCGCAGCCAACGAAAAGGGCGTGCAGGAACTGCGCAAGATGGTGGAGCAGTTTGGTCTGGACGTGGTGCTGGCCTACATGGGTCACGTCCAGGACAACGCCGAAGAATCGGTGCGCCGTGCCATCACCAAGCTCTCACACCGTCTGAAAGACGGTCAGTTCACCCTGCCGCTGGACAACGGCGCGCAGATCCAGGTAGCGGTGCGTATTGATGCGAACGCTCGCAGTGCGGTGGTCGATTTCACCGGCACCTCGGCGCAGCAGACCAACAACTTCAACGCCCCCACCGCGGTCTGCATGGCGGCCGTGCTGTATGTGTTTCGCACGCTGGTGGATGACGACATCCCGCTGAACGCGGGCTGCCTGAAACCGATCGAGGTCATCATCCCCGCCGGCTCCATGCTGAACCCGAATCCGCCCGCCTCGGTGGTGGCGGGCAATGTGGAGACGTCGAGCTGCATCACCAACGCGCTGCTGGGCGCGCTGGGCGTCTCCGCCGGCTCGCAACCGACCATGAACAATTTCACCTTTGGCAACGCCACGCACCAGTATTACGAAACGATTGCAGGCGGCAGTGGGGCGGGCGGCGTGTTTGACGACACAGGCGCGCTGGTTGGCGGATTCAAAGGCACGTCGGCGGTGCAAACCCACATGACCAACTCGCGACTGACCGACCCGGAGGTCTTCGAATTCCGTTACCCCGTGCGCCTGCTTGGCTTTGCCTTGCGCAAGAACTCGGGTGGTTCAGGTCGCTGGCAGGGTGGCGACGGCGGCGTGCGACGCGTGCAGTTCCTGGAGCCCATGACCGCCAGCATCTTGTCCAACGGCCGGGTGCATCCAGCGTTTGGCATGGCGGGGGGTGCCCCTGGCGATATCGGCATTAACCGCGTGGTGCGCGCGGATGGCTCCAGCGAGGCGTTGAAACACATTGCCCAGGTGGAGATGCGGGTGGGCGACATCTTCGAAATCCACACACCGGGTGGTGGCGGGTACGGGACACTTTGCTGAGCCCCAATCAAAGCTCTTCTACCCTTCGCGCCGGATAGCTGTCCCAGCTCTGGCAGCCAGGGCATTGCCAGAAATGCTGTTGGGCTTCGAAGCCGCAGGCAGCGCAGCGGTAGCGTTTCAGGGGCCCGATGGCTTGGTTCAAGGAGGATTGAATCGTTGACTTGGCCTCGGTGCTGGACAGGTCCTCGCCGGCCAACCACTGTCCAGCGATCACCAGGGAATGTTCACGCGCCAGGTGCGCCAAGTAGCGTTGGCGTGCTTCGGTCTCGTCGCGGCTGAGTTTGGCGAGCGCTTCGGTCACGTCCAGCGAAGGCGTCTGGGCATCGGCGCTCTGCAAAACCGCCAACACCTGCGCTTCGCGCCCGGTGGCGCGCGCCAGCTCCGCCATGCGCCCTGCTGCCAGCGGCAGGCCCTGTGGCGCGCGGTGGGCCAGGCTCAGCAAAGCGTCCAGCGCCTCGCCGCTGTGCCCAGCTTGGGTTTGCATTGTCGCGATCGCCAGCCAGCTGCGCGCCAGCTCAGGCGCCTGGCGTGTGGCGTCGGTCAACAAAACCAATGCCCGGGCCACATCACCCTGGCGGTGCACCTGATCGGCTTGCTCACACAGGTAGTGAGACAGCCGCGAGGCAAAGCTGCCTTGTCCTGTGCCTTCTAAACGGGTCGCGATCTGGCTGGCCTGCGTCCAGTCGCGTGAGCGTTCGGCGATCGTGAGCAACGCCAGCAGCGCTTCGGCCTCAAAATCCGAACCGACGAGTTTGCGCAGCGCTGTTTCGGCACGGTCGAGCAGGCCGGCTTTGAGGAAGTCCAGCGCCAGCGCGTGCTGAGCGCGATCGCGGTCCTTGCGGCTGAGGTCGCCGCGGGCGAGGAGGTGCTCGTGCACCCGCACCGCGCGGTCGTAGTCGCCTCGGCGGCGAAACAGGTTGCCCAAGGCAAAGTGCAGCTCGGCGGTGTCGGGATCGCTTTGCACCGCCTCGATGAAGGCGTCGATCGCCTGGTCTTGCTGTTCGTTGAGCAGGTGGTTCAGGCCGCGAAAATAGGCCTTGGGCGCTTGGCGACTGGCCACGCGCCATTGGCGCAGATCCAGCCGCGAAGCACCCCAGCCCAGTGCAAAGGCAATCGGCAGGCCCCAGAGCAGCCAAGTGAAATCAAAGTCCATGCCGGATGTCGCTGGCGTCGGGCTGCAGGCTGGAGTCGTTTTCCATCAGGGGGCTGGCCGAAGGGTCGGCTTTGGACGCACGCGCCTTGCGCGCACGCAGCCACAGCGGGAGCATCACGATCACACCGAGCACAACACCCAGCAACAAAGCCACCAGCAAGACGAGAACCAGTGGCGCCTGCCATTGGGCGCCAAAGAACAGCCGCAGTGTGATGGGCTCTTGGTTGTTGAGCGAGAACGCGAACAACACAAAAAAAATGGCTGCATTGAGCAGCCACATCAGGTATTTCAAATCGTCCCCTTTTGTGGTGAAACGATTGTAGCGAGCGGGGTTTGCCCGTCAGTCCGGTTGGATCGGTTGCAGCGCCAGCATCTCAGCGGTTTTTTTATCGACCTGCTCGCGCAAGGCCTTGCCCGGCTTGAAGTGCGGTACCCGTTTCTCGGGAATCATCACGCTTTCACCCGAACGCGGGTTGCGCCCGATGCGGGGCGAGCGCCGGTTCACCGAAAAGCTGCCGAAGCCGCGGATTTCGATGCGATGGCCTTTGACCAGCGTGTCACCCATGGCATCCAAGATCGCCTTGACGGCGTACTCGGCATCGCGGTGGGTGAGTTGGCTGAACCGGGCGGCCAGCGCTTCGACAAGATCGGATCGGGTCATCTGGGCAAACCGCGCGTCGGCGTTCACGCCAAGTGAGGAACCCTAAGCGGCTGGTATGCCGCCTTGGGTCTGTCACCGAGCGTTCGGCCAAGCGCGACGGCGCTATCAGTTGTTGTTGTCCAACTTGGCGCGCAGCAGGGCGCCCAGACTGGTGGTGCCGGCATTCTCACGTGAGGACTGCTGGCTCAACGAGGCCATGGCTTCTTGCTGGTCGGCAGCGTCTTTCGCCTTGATCGACAACTGGATGTTGCGGGTCTTGCGGTCGATGTTGACCACCACCGCGTTGACTTCATCGCCCTCTTTCAGCACGTTGCGCGCGTCTTCCACACGGTCACGGCTGATTTCGCTGGCGCGCAGGTAACCCAGCACGTCTTCGCCCAAGTCGATTTCGGCACCCTTGGCGTCCACGGTCTTGACCTTGCCGGTCACGATGGAGCCTTTGTCGTTGATCGACACGAAGGTGGTGAACGGATCGCCATCCAACTGCTTGATACCCAGGGAGATGCGCTCGCGTTCCACATCGATGGCCAGCACGATGGCATCGACTTCTTGGCCTTTCTTGAAGTTGCGCACGGCGGCTTCGCCCGGCTCGTTCCACGACAGGTCGGACAGGTGCACCAAGCCGTCGATACCAGCGGCCAGACCCACGAACACACCAAAGTCGGTGATCGACTTGATCGGGCCCTTGACGCGGTCGCCGCGCTTGGTGGCTTCAGCGAACTCGTGCCATGGGTTGGCGCGGCACTGCTTCATGCCCAGGGAAATGCGGCGCTTGTCTTCGTCAATGTCGAGCACCATGACTTCGACTTCTTGGCCTAAGGTGACCAGCTTGGAAGGGGCCACGTTTTTGTTGGTCCAGTCCATCTCGGAGACGTGCACCAGGCCTTCGATGCCCGGCTCCAGTTCCACGAATGCGCCGTAGTCGGCGATGTTGGTGATCTTGCCGAACATGCGCGTGCCCTGTGGGTAGCGGCGCGCAACACCCATCCATGGGTCGTCGCCCATCTGCTTCAGACCCAGCGAAACGCGGTGCTTCTCGGTGTCGAACTTCAGGATCTTGGCGGTGATTTCCTGGCCAGCCGTCACTACTTCGCTTGGGTGACGGACGCGGCGCCAAGCCATGTCGGTGATGTGCAGCAGGCCATCGATGCCGCCCAGATCGACGAATGCACCGTATTCGGTGATGTTCTTGACCACACCATGGACGATGGCGCCTTCCTTTAGCGTCTCCATCAGCTTGGCGCGCTCTTCGCCCATCGAGGCTTCCACCACCGCGCGGCGGCTCAGCACCACGTTGTTGCGCTTGCGGTCGAGCTTGATGACCTTGAATTCCAGGGTCTTGTTTTCGTAGGGGGAAAGGTCTTTGGTGGGACGGCTGTCAACCAGCGAACCGGGCAGGAACGCGCTGATGCCGTTGACCATGACCTTGAGGCCGCCTTTGACCTTGTTGCTGGTGGTGCCGGTGACGAACTCACCGGACTCCAGCGCTTTCTCCAGCGACATCCACGAGGCCAGGCGCTTGGCCTTGTCGCGCGAGAGCAGGGTGTCGCCAAAACCGTTTTCGACAGAGTCGATGGCCACAGCGACAAAGTCACCGACCTGCACTTCGAGTTCGCCCAGATCGTTCTTGAATTCGGCCAGCGGTACATAGGCCTCAGACTTGAGACCCGCATTGACCACCACATGGCTGTGCTCAATGCGCACCACCTCGGCGGTGATGACTTCACCCGAGCGCATTTCAGCGCGTTTCAGGGACTCTTCAAACAGGTCGGCAAAAGATTCAGACATTCAATTTCCTAAAACCACTTGGCGTCGGTTGCCGCAATGCCAGAGCGGCATGGGGCAGGATGCGACGGGTAGGCGGCGTTGACGTTGCGGTGTGAAACACCGCGGGGTTGGGTTGCAAGATCCATCAAGCCTGCGGGCTGGAAATGCCCGGCGGTGCCGTCTGGGCCATCAAGGTCGCGCGTTCAGCAGCTTGAAGCCTCTGAAAACACGGTTTTGCCCTGCCACCAGTCCATGACCTGCTGCACCGACTGCTCGATGCTCAGGCCTGAGTTGTCCAGCATCAGGGCATCTTTGGCCGGCTTGAGTGGCGCGCAGAGTCGGTTTGTATCCCGATCGTCCCGCGCCCTCAGGTCAACCAAAAGGTCGTCGATGTTAGCAGCAATTCCTTTTGAAATCAATTGCTTATGCCGCCGTTGGGCGCGTTGCTGCGCGCTCGCGGTGAGAAACACTTTGAGCGGCGCATCGGGAAACAGCACGGTGCCCATGTCGCGTCCATCTGCCACCAAGCCGGGTAGGCTGCGAAAGCCATGCTGCAGCGCGAGCAAGGCGGCTCGGACTTCGGGCACCGCCGACACGCGTGAGGCGGCCATGCCGGCCGCTTCGGTGCGCAAGGCGTCGGTGACGTCTTCGCCATCCAGCAAGATGTGCTCGCCAGTGAACCGCACCCGCAAGCTGGCCGCCAGATGGCCCAGGCGGCTGGCCTGTGCGGGATCGGCCAGGACGGCCTCACTGGTGGCGATGCCCGCGCGCTCGGCCGCGAGGCCGACCAGGCGGTAGAGCGCGCCCGAGTCCAGCAGGTGGTAACCGAGCGAACGCGCCACCTCGGCGGCGAGCGTGCCCTTGCCCGAGGCCGTGGGGCCGTCGATGCAGATCACTGGAATTTGGGCCAGAGCGGTCTGACACACCGAAAACAGCGCCTCGAAATAACCGGGAAAGGTTTTGCCTACGCACTTCGGGTCAACGATCCGCACCGGCAAGCCCGCGGGGTTGAACGCAGCGAGCGAAAAGCACATGGCAACTCGGTGGTCATCGTAGGTGTGGATCGATGCATGCTTCCATGCGTTGATATTTTCCGGCGGCGTGATGCGAATGAAGTCTGCCCCTTCTTCCACGGTGGCGCCGAGCTTGCGGCACTCAACGGCCATGGCGGCGATGCGGTCGGTTTCCTTTACGCGCCAGCTGGCGATGTTGCGCAGCGTGGTGGGGCCATCGGCGTACAGCGCCATCACCGCGAGCGTCATGGCGGCGTCGGGGATGTGGTTACAGTCAAGATCGATGGCCTTGAGCGGCCAGTCGCCGCGGCGGATGTGCAGTCGGTTGGCTTCGCCCTCGATTTGCGCGCCCATGGCGCGCGCTGCGTCCACAAAGGCGATATCGCCCTGAATGGAGGACAGGCCGACGCCCTCGATGGTGATGCCATCACAACCCGGACTCGGTGCGGCCAGCGCCCCGAGCGCGATGAAGTAGCTGGCCGACGAGGCGTCGCCCTCGACCGCGATGCGTCCGGGGGAGGTGTAGCGGCTGCCCACTGGGATGGTGAAGCGCGACCCGCCATCGTGGATCACCAGCACGCCAAAACGCCGCAGCAGCTTGAGCGTGATCTCCACGTAGGGCCGCGAGATCAGCTCACCCACCACCTCGATCACGACCGCTCTTGTGGCGGCCACCAGCGGCAGCGCCAGCAACAAGGCGGTCAGGAACTGGCTGGATACGTCACCCCGCACCCGAATCGGCTGATCCAGCTGCAAGCCATGCACCGTGCCATCGCCCAGGCGCAGTGGCGGGTAGCCCTCGTGCGCGAGGCAGGCGATCGGGCAGCCCAATTGGCGCAGCGCATCAACCAGATCACCGATGGGACGCTCGTGCATGCGCGGCACACCGCTGAGCTCGAACTGTGCGCCTTGCTGGCTGGCGAGCAAAGCCAGCGCGGCGGTCAGCGGGCGCATGGCGGTGCCTGCATTGCCCAGGAACAGCGCAGCCTGCTTCACCGCGAGCTGGCCGCCAAGGCCGTGCACCCGCAATGCGCCATCGGCTTGCGGCTCAAGGCGGCAGCCCAGTTGCGCCAAGGCTTGCAGCATGACCTGGGTATCGTCCGAGTCGAGCAGGTCCACCACGTCGGTGGTGCCCTCGCTCAGCGCGGCGAGCAGCAGCACGCGGTTGGAGATGCTTTTGGAGCCGGGTAAGCGAACCACCCCGCCGGCGCTCTGCAAGGGGGGGAGATCGAGGAATGGGGTGGCGTACATGGGGCGGTGCTGGGCCGTGGCAGCGGCGAGCGCCACAGCAATGGGGTCAGCGCTAGGGTTTTATGGTGGTCATGCGCCAGTGGGCGCGCGTGGCGCTGGCCTGCTCAATGAGCGCTTCCAGCGCCTCGGGGTCACCGATGGCGATGGCCGACTCCAGGGCATGCAGCGCGCGCTGGAAATGGCGCGACTGCGTCAGCAGCTCCTCGCGGTTCGAGACCAGAATGTCACGCCATATGTTGGGGTCGCTGGCGGCAATGCGGGTGAAATCGCGAAACCCGGGTCCGGCCAGACCCAGGAACGTTTTGCCCTGCTTTTGCCCAGCCACTGCGTTCATCATCGCGAACGCCAGCAGGTGGGGCAGGTGGCTCACCGCCGCATAGGCCGCGTCGTGCGCCTCGGGTGCCATTTGCTGCACCTGGCACCCCAGCGCCGTCCAGACCTGCTCGGCCTTGGCGAGTTGAGCGGTGAAGGTACGTTCGATCGGGGTCAGGATGACTTGGCGCCCGGCGTACAGATTGGCATCGGCGTGTTCCACACCGGCGAGCTCCTTGCCGGCGATCGGATGCGCTGGCACAAACACGCCAACCTGATCGCGCAACACGCGCCGGGCCGCGTCAACCACCTCGCGCTTGGTGGAGCCCACATCCATGACGAGGCTGTCTTTGTTCACCAAGTGCCGGATCGCTTTGAAAGTGGCTTCTGTGGCCGAGACGGGCACCGCCAGCAGCACCAGATCGGCGCCCGAGACCGCGAGCAGAGCCGATGGCGCTTCGACGTCGATCACGCCCATCTGGCGTGCGCGTTCGGTGGTGGAGGGCGACTTGCTGTAGCCGACCACACGCTTGACCAGACCAGCGCGCTTCATCGCCAACGCGAAAGAGCCGCCCATCATGCCGCAGCCGATCAGGCCGAGTTGTTCAAACATGGGCATCCGATCGCAAAGGGGCGGGCCAGTGGCGGTGCGTTGTGGGGCAGGCAGTGAAGTTCATTCGCTCACCGGGTAGGCGCCGAGCACCTTGTAAAACGCACACAGGCCTTGCAGCTCCTTGAGTGCGGCAGCCACGTGGGGCTGCGTGGGATGACCGGCGATATCGATGTAGAAGTAGTACTCCCACTGCCCCGACTTGGCCGGCCGCGATTCGAAGCGTGTCATGGACACGTCGTTGTTCTTCAGCGGCATCAGCAGGTCGTGCACCGCGCCGGGTCGGTTGGGCACCGACACCACCAGGCTGGTGCAGTCGCGCTCCGAGGCCGGTGGCATGGCCATGGTCTGCGGCAGGCTGATGACGGCAAAGCGGGTGCGGTTGTAGGCCTCATCTTGCACCGCGTGCGAGACGATGTGCAGCGCGAACTGACCCGCTGCGCGCTCGCTGGCCAGGGCTGCCCAAGTCGGATCGGTGGCGGCCAAGCGCGCGCCTTCGGCGTTGCTGGACACCGCGCGGCGCTCGGCGTTGGGCAGGTGCTGGGTCAGCCAGTTCTGGCACTGTGCCAGCGCTTGTGGATGCGCCATCACCACCTCGATGCCTTCGAGCGAATTGATCTGGCGCAGCAGGTTGTGGCGGATCAGCAGACTGACCTCACCCACCACATGCACCGGTGAGCGCAGGAACAAATCGAGTGAGCGGGCCACCACACCTTCGGTGGAGTTCTCCATGCCGACCACGCCGTACTGCGCGGTACCGGCAGCAGTGGCGTGGAACACCTCGTCGAAGTTGGCGCAGTAGATCAGGTTGGCGGCGCCACCGAAGAACTCGACCGCTGCCTGTTCGCAGAAGGTGCCGGCTGGCCCGAGCACCGCCACCCGCTGCGGCGCTTCCAGCGCCAGGCAGGCCGACATGATCTCGCGCCAGATGGAGGCCACATGTTGGTTGAGCAGTGGGCCCTGGTTGGCGTCTTGGATTTTGTCGATCACCTGAGCCACGCGATCGGGGCGAAAGAAGGGCGAACCCTCGGCGCGTTTGATCTCGCCCACCTGCTCGGCCACGCGGGCACGTTGGTTGAGCAAGGCGAGCAGTTGCTGGTCGAGCGAGTCGATCTGCACCCGCAAATGGGCCAACGATTTGGTCTGGGTGGGCTGTGTCATGGCGTTGTCAGGCCTGCGTTTTTTCGAACTCGCGCATGTAGCGCACCAACGCCTGGGCGCCCTCCAGGGGCATGGCGTTGTACAGGCTGGCGCGCATGCCACCCACCGATTTGTGGCCTTTGAGCTGCAGCAGGCCGGCGGCTTGCGCTCCGCTCAGGAAAGCGTCGTTGCGCGATTCGTCGCGCAGGAAAAACGGAATGTTCATGCGCGAGCGGCAGTTCTTCTCCACCTTGTTCAGGTAGAGCTGTGAGCCGTCAATGAAGTCGTACAGCAATGCGGCCTTGGCGGTGTTGCGGTGTTCCATGGCCGCCACGCCGGTGGCGCCGCCCTCGGTCTGGCTCTTGAGCCACTGGAAGGTGAGGCCCGCTACGTAAATGGCGTAGGTGGGCGGAGTGTTGTACATCGACGCGTTGTTGGCCACCGTCTGGTAATTGAAGGCGCTGGGGCAGACGGCGAGCGCGTGGCCCAGCAGGTCTTCCCGCACCACGACCAGGGTCAGCCCTGCCGGGCCGAGGTTTTTCTGGGCGCCGCCAAACGCCAACCCGACGCGCGACCAGTCCACCGGGCGCGAGGCGACATGCGAAGAAAAGTCGATCACCAGCGGCGCGTCGCAGCCCAGTGCTTTCAGGTTGGGCAGCTCATGGAACTCCACGCCGTCAATGGTTTCGTTGCTGCACAGGTGAACGTACTGCGCGCTGCTGCTGAGCTGCCAGCCAGCGGGGTCGGGCAGGGTGGTGTGCTGGTCTGCCTCGTTGCTGGCTGCGATGTGCACCGTGGCGTATTTGCGCGCTTCCTTGGCCGACTTCTGGCTCCAGCTGCCGGTGACCACAAAGTCCACCTGGCCACCGCGGGACAGGTTCATCGGCACGATGGCGTTTTCAGCCAATCCACCGCCTTGCATGAACAAAATACGGAAGTCGGGTGGCACGGCGAGCAGTTCGCGCAGATCGCGCTCCGCCGCCTCAGCAATCGACATGAACGCCTTACCGCGGTGGCTCATCTCCATCACGCTCATGCCGCTGCCTTGCCAATCGAGCATGTCGGTTGCAGCCTGCTCCAGCACCTCGACCGGCATGGCAGCCGGGCCAGCGGAGAAGTTGTAAGGACGTTTGGGGATTCCTGTCATGCCAGGTCGCCGCCTTGTGTGTCGCTTTCAGCGTCGTCACCTTCTTCGGCGGTGTCAGACGCTTCTGGGACGATCGCGTCGTTCTCCACAATGCGCTGTAGACCTGAGAGCTCCGAGCCCTCGTCCAGCGCGATCAGTGTCACGCCTTGGGTGGCTCGTCCCATCTCGCGGATCTCGCTCACCCGTGTGCGTACCAGCACACCGGTGTCGGTGATCAGCATGATCTCGTCGTCGGAGTGCACCAGCGTGGCGGCGACCACCTTGCCGTTTCGCTCACTTTGCTGGATCGCGATCATGCCCTTGGTGCCGCGGCCATGGCGGGTGTATTCCGAGATCGGCGTGCGTTTGCCGTAGCCGTTGATGGTGGCGGTCAACACACTTTGGGCTTCGTCTTCAGCGACCAGCATGGCGATCACACTCTGGCTGTCTTCAATCATCATGCCGCGCACGCCGCGCGCGTTGCGACCCATGGGGCGCACGTCGTTCTCGTCGAAGCGCACCGCCTTGCCGCCATCGCTGAACAGCATCACATCGTGTTGCCCGTCGGTCAGCGCGGCGCCGATCAGGTAGTCACCCTCGTCCAGGCCCACCGCGATGATGCCGGCTTTGCGCGGGTTGCTGAACTCGTTGAGTGGCGTTTTCTTTACCGTGCCCATGGATGTGGCCATGAACACATATTGGTCTTCGGGAAACTTGCGCGCCTCGCCGGTGAGCGCCAGCACCACGTTGATCTTCTCGCCCTCGTCGAGCGGGAACATGTTGACGATGGGCCGACCGCGTGAGCCGCGCGAGCCCGCAGGCACTTCCCACACCTTCAGCCAGTAGAGTCGGCCGCGGTTGGAGAAGCACAGGATGTAGTCGTGTGTGTTGGCGATGAAGAGCTGATCGATCCAATCGTCTTCTTTGGTGGCGGTGGCCTGCTTGCCGCGACCGCCTCGTTTCTGGGCGCGGTATTCTGAGAGCGGCTGGCTTTTGATGTAGCCGCTGTGGCTGAGCGTGACCACCATGTCGGTGGGCGTGATCAGGTCTTCGGTCGACAGGTCGAACGAGCTGTGCTCCACCAAACTTCGACGCGCGCCCAGCTTGGTCTGCCCGAACTCGGTCTTCACCTCGGTCAGTTCCTCCCCAATGATGGTCGACACGCGCTCGGGCTTGGACAAAATGTCGAGCAGATCGTCGATCACGCCCATGACATCCTTGTACTCGGCCACGATCTTGTCTTGCTCCAGACCGGTCAGGCGCTGCAGACGCATCTGCAAAATTTCCTGCGCCTGCGTCTCGGACAACCGGTACAAGCCGTCATCGCCCATGCCAAACTCGCGCTCCAGGCCCTCTGGGCGGTAGTCGTCGGCGGTGATCACGCTGCCATCGGTTTTGTCACGGGTGAGCATCTCGCGCACCAGCGAGCTGTCCCATGGGCGCGCCATGAGCTCCGCTTTGGCCGCCGGGGGTGTGGGTGACTCGCGGATGATGCGAATGAACTCATCGATGTTGGCCAGCGCCACCGCCAGACCTTCGAGCACGTGACCGCGCTCGCGCGCCTTGCGCAGGTTGAACACGGTGCGCCGTGTCACCACCTCACGGCGGTGATCCAGGAACACCTGGATCAGGTCCATCAGGTTGCACAACTTCGGCTGACCATCGATCAGCGCCACCATGTTGATGCCGAAGGTGTCTTGCAGTTGCGTCTGTTTGTAGAGGTTGTTGAGCACCACTTCGGGCACTTCGCCGCGCTTGAGCTCGATCACCAGGCGCATGCCCGACTTGTCCGACTCATCTTGGATGTGGCTGATGCCTTCGATCTTCTTTTCGTGCACCAGCTCGGCAATCCGCTCCTGTAGCGTCTTCTTGTTGACCTGATAGGGCAGCTCGTCGACGATGATGGACTGGCGCTGACCCTTGTCGATGTCCTCAAAATGGCACTTGGCGCGCATCACCACGCGACCGCGGCCCGTGCGGTAGCCGTCTTTCACACCATTGATGCCGTAGATGATGCCGGCGGTGGGGAAGTCGGGCGCCGGGATGATCTCCATCAGCTCGTCGATCGTGGCTTGCGGGTACTTCAGCAGGTGCAGGCAGGCGTCGACCACCTCGTTGAGGTTGTGCGGCGGGATGTTGGTGGCCATGCCCACCGCAATGCCCGACGATCCGTTGACCAGCAGGTTGGGCAACCGACTGGGCAACACCAGCGGCTCTTTTTCGCTGCCGTCGTAGTTGGGGCCGAAATTGACCGTTTCCTTGTCGATATCGGCTAGCATTTCGTGCGCGATCTTCGACAACCGGATTTCCGTGTAACGCATGGCGGCCGCGTTGTCGCCGTCGACCGAGCCAAAGTTGCCCTGGCCGTCCACCAGCATGTGGCGCAAGGAAAAGTCCTGAGCCATGCGCACGATGGTGTCGTAGACCGCCGAGTCGCCGTGAGGATGGTACTTGCCGATCACATCACCCACGATGCGAGCCGATTTCTTGTAAGGCCGGTTCCAGTCGTTGTTGAGCTCGTGCATCGCGAACAGCACGCGCCGGTGCACCGGCTTCAGGCCGTCGCGCGCGTCAGGCAGAGCGCGCCCCACGATCACGCTCATCGCGTAATCGAGATAGCTGCGCCGCATCTCCTCTTCCAAGCTGATGGGCAATGTCTCTTTGGCGAACTGTGTCATGGGCTGCTGCGTCGTGCGTGGAAGTGGCCAAAAAGGCAACCGATAAGTTTACTTGGATGCGCTGTCGTGCTGCACCAACGCCTGCTGTTGTGGATTGGCAACGAATTTAAATCCTGTGTGCGATGCTTGCTGTGCTTGGCTGTCTGGTGGGGGTGGCCTAGATCGGCTTGTGGCACAATAATTTCCAACGTTTCTAGTGGTGGTCACTTAGAGCGTCATTGTTGTTATCCAGCCCGACCGCGGCTTACCAAGAGGAATACCATGAAAAAATTGAATAAAGTGGCAGTGCTGTTTGCAACGGCTGTGTTGGCCACCACCGCTGGCGCCCAGACGGTTGACAACTGGCGTGCTGCTGACGGTACGGCGTGGAAAAACGGCACCAACGAACTGTGCTGGCGCAACGCCTCTTGGACACCCGCTACCGCCGCCGTTGGTTGTGACGGCGCGATCGTGGCGCAAGTTGCTCCCGCTCCCGCTCCAGCCGCAGCCGCAGCACCTGCCCCAGCAGCCGCCCCAGCGCCAGCGCCAGCGCCAGCGCCAGTTGCAGCCCCCGCTGCATCCAAAGTTACCTACGCTGCTGACGCATTTTTCGACTTTGACAAGTCTGTCCTCAAGCCCGAAGGCAAAGCCAAACTTGATGACTTGGCCAGCAAAGTGGGTGGCATCAACCTGGAAGTGGTGATTGCTGTTGGTCACACCGACGCGACCGGTCCTGACGGCTACAACCAAGCTTTGTCCAACCGCCGCGCCGAATCTGTGAAGGCCTATCTGGTGAGCAAGGGCATTGAAAGCAACCGTGTCTACACCGAAGGCAAGGGTGAGGCGCAGCCAGTTGCTGACAACAGCACCCGCGAAGGTCGCGCAAAGAACCGTCGCGTGGAAGTCGAAGTGGTCGGTACCCGTACCAACCGGTAATCTCCGACCTGTAGATTCCGTACAAAAAGCCCTGTTGGCAAAAGCCAACGGGGCTTTTTTCTATTGCGATCACTTTGGCGCGGCAAAAACCACGCAGATAAGGCATGACCCGCCACAGCCCTCGGGCGGGCTGGGCGTGAGAAGATACTCAGATGAGAAGCATCAACGCCGATCCCGCCGAGCTGGCCAAATTCTCCGACCTCGCCCACCGTTGGTGGGACCCTGAGAGCGAATTCCGCCCTCTGCACCAGATCAATCCCTTGCGTCTGGACTGGATCCACACGCTTGCACCGCTGGCCAACAAGACCGTGCTCGACGTGGGCTGTGGCGGTGGCATTCTCTCGGACTCGATGGCACACTTGGGCGCTCAGGTCACGGGCATCGACCTATCCACCAAAGCGCTCCGTGTCGCTCAACTGCATGCGCTGGAAGCCAACACGGCAAACGTCAGCTACCGTGAAATCAGTGCGGAGGCGTTGGCGCTGGAGCAGCCTGCGGGGTTTGATGTGGTCACCTGCATGGAGATGCTTGAGCACGTGCCCGACCCCGCTTCGGTGGTGAAGGCTTGCTCTGAACTCGTCAAGCCGGGTGGTTGGGTGTTCCTCTCCACCATCAACCGCAACCCCAAAGCATTCTTGTTCGCCATCGTCGGTGCCGAATATCTGTTGCAGATGATCCCCAAGGGCACACACGAATACGCCAAGTTGATTCGTCCCAGCGAGCTGGCAGGACACTGCCGTGCCGCCGGTTTGGAGCTGCTACAGACCAAAGGTCTCGAACACAATCCGCTTACACGGCGCTACTGGCTCAGCCAAGACACCAGCGTCAACTACATGTTTGCCACACGCAAACCGTGAACCCCGTGCAGTTACGCAATATTCGTGCGGTACTGTTCGATCTGGACGGTACCCTGGTCGACAGCGCGCCTGACCTGGGGTCAGCGGCAGATCGCATGCGACTTGCGCGCGGAATGTCTTCCCTGCGGTTGGAAGACTACCGTCCCCACGCCGGTTCTGGTGCGAAGGGCATGCTCAGTGTGGCATTCGGTATATCCCCGGAACATGGCGACTACGAAACGCTGCGAGAAGAGTTTTATGGTCAGTACGAAGCCCGTCTGACCGAACAGACCCGTGTCTTTCCTGGCGTAGCCGAGTTGCTGGATGCCTTGCTCCAGCGTGGCCTGCGCTGGGGCGTGGTCACCAACAAGGCGCAGCGGTTCAGCACGCCGCTCACACGTGCCATGCCGATTTTCACTTCCGCATCCACCATCATCAGCGGCGACACCACGCCTCACACCAAGCCACACCCTGCGCCTTTGCTGGAAGCGGCCAGGCGCCTCGAGCTCGCGCCCATCGACTGTGTGTACGTTGGGGACGACGCCCGCGACATCCTTGCGGGGCGTGCTGCGGGTATGGCGACGGTGGCTGCCCGGTATGGCTACTTGGGTGCGGGTGCCGATATTGCTCGCTGGGGGGCAGACGCTGAGGTGAATTCGCCGTTCGAGGTCTTGAAATTGCTGGAGTTGCCTTAAAATAACGATTCAGGGGCTGCACTGGTTTCGACGTGGGTTCGGACACGCAGCAGGGCATGTCGAGGTTCTGTCACCTCGTAAATCCGCAGAAAAAAACTAACTGCAAACGACGAACGTTTCGCACTCGCCGCTTAATTGCCGGTGAGCTTTGCAACAGTAGGCCTATGGGCTGGGCAAGGGGTCAAACGGCGCAAGCCGGGCGAGTCCAGGCTGCAAAGATAATTTAATAGGCTGGTTGGGCGTCGGGCAACTTGGCGCACAACAAGACTCAAGGTTGCTGGCTTTCCTTTCAGCGTGTCGCTGCGCGGCTTGGGGAGTGAGATCAAATCAGACGACTACACATGTAGAACTGCGCGAAGAAGGCTTGCGGACGGGGGTTCGAATCCCCCCAGCTCCACCACCACTAAGAACAAGGGGGTTCACCAACATACGGTGAACCCCCTTTTTCATTGGTAAATCAACGATGTACGGGGCAGGGACGGGTAAGGGCGTACATTGACAGCCACACCAAAGCGGGGGAACATCCGGGGGCACAGACGGGGGTAAATGGGGTTTTGGGGACAAATGTTCCCCCGTTCCCCCATGACAACCCCCGGTTTTCTCCCCCACCCCTGGAGCTGTTCCCCCATGCTGACCGATGCCGAGTGCAGAAACGCGACTTGCCCACCTGAGAAGAACCGCGCGCGCCTGGCGTGTTCTGGCGGCCTGTACCTTGAAGTGAGTCCGGCCGGATCGAAGCGATGGTTCTGGAAATACCGCAAAGAGGGCAAGGAAGGCCGCATGGCGCTGGGCAGCTACCCGGAGGTTGGCCCAAAGGACGCCCGCAAGGCCCGCGATGCCGCCAAACTCCAGAAGTCCCAAGGCACAGACCCCCTTCAAGCCCGCAAAGTTGAAAAGCTCCTGGCGGCGCGCACAAGCGGCGACACCTTCAAGGTGGTGGCGCTCGACTGGTACGCCAAGCAGTCCCCCCAGTGGAGCCAGAGCCATGCTGATCGCTCACTGAGGCAGCTCGAACGCGACCTCTTCCCATGGATCGGTGACCGACTCATGGGGGACGTTCATCCCATGGAGCTGCTGGCCGCTTTGCAGAAGGTGGAGGAGCGCGGCGCGGTGGAAACAGCCGACCGGGTTCTGATGCTGGCGCGGCAGGTATGGGAATACTGGTTACCGACCGCCCAGGTGCAGCAGCGCAACATCACCGAGGGCTTGAAAGCCCGCCTGACGCCCTACCGGGGTAAGAGCTTTGCCGCCATCGTGGAGCCGGTGCGGTTCGGCGAATTGCTTCGGGCCATGAAGGCTTACAAGGGCGGGCCGCTGGTGCGAGCC
>JBLIJY010000013.1:0-16349 GCA_047636095.1 Hydrogenophaga sp.
GCGCGCGCGCCTCACGATGGAAGTGGGTCGCACCCGCGCGGCGGTGCAAGCGGTGGGGTTGCTTGATCCAGCCTGGGCCGACACGGTGCAAGCCATCGCCAAAGACCCCGCCAAGTACCTCGACGAAAAAATCACCGCCATCCGCCCACGCACCAAAGAACTGGTGACGCTGGCCATGATCCGCCGGGCCAGCCAAGACGCTGACGCCGCCGCGCAGGAAATGGAGCGCACCCGCTGGAGAGCGCAGCTCACCACCGAGGAGCGCAGCTGGGTCTGGGGCGTGATTGGCAAGCGCGCCGCGCAGCGCCTGCAAGACAACGCACTCACCTACTTCGCCAACGCCCAGCCGCGCTACATGGACGATGACCATCTGGCCTGGAAAGCGCGCGCCGCGCTGCGCGCAGCCAACTGGGCCACGGTGCGCGAAGCGATCGCGGCCATGAGCGCCGAGCAGCAGCGCGAGCCGGTGTGGGTTTACTGGCGCGCCCAGGCAATCGAAGCGCTGCGCCAGCCCAACGCGCAGCTGGCGCTGGTGCAAGCGCACGACCTCTACGCGTCCATCGCCTCGGTGCAAGGCTTTTACGAACAACTTGCGATGGAGCAGCTGGGCAAGCGCATCACCGTGCCACAGCCACCTGCACCGCTCACGTCGCAAGAGATCGCGAGCGCCACCAACGACGTGGCGCTGCAGCGCGCGCTGGCTGCGATCCGGCTGGGCCTGCGCAGCGAGGGCACGCGCGAATGGAATTACGAGGTCGCCTTGCACACGCCGGGCGGCATGACCGAGCGCGAGCTGCTGGCCAGCGCCCAGCTGGCCTGCGACAACCAGGTGTGGGACCGCTGCATCAACACCAGCGAGCGCACAAGCCAGTCGCGCGACCACGCGCAGCGATTCCCCATGCCGTTTGAGGCGGAGGTGGTCAAGCGCTCGCAAGCCATCGGCCTCGATCCAGCCTATGTCTACGGCCTGATCCGCCAAGAAAGCCGCTTCATCACCGACGCGCGCTCGGGCGTGGGCGCATCTGGGCTGATGCAGGTGATGCCTGCCACCGCGCGCTGGACCGCGCGCAAGATCGGCCTGACCGATTTTCGGCCGCACCAGATCACCGAACACGACACGAATATTTTGATCGGCACCGCCTACCTCAAGCTCGCGCTCGATGACTTCGAGGGTTCACTGCCCCTGGCCGCTGCCGCTTACAACGCCGGCCCAGGTCGGCCACGCGCGTGGCGCAACGGCCCGGTGCTGGCGGCCGAAATTTGGGCGGAAAACATCCCGTTTAACGAGACCCGCGACTACGTGCAGCGCGTACTCTCCAACACCACCAACTACGCCGCACTGATCAGCGGCCAGCCGCAGTCGCTGCGCGCGCGCCTGGGCCAGGTGGGCCCTCTCGTGAGTCCCTCACCCGTCAAACGCGATCTGCCTTGACAACAAGAAAACCGCACAAAACATGAAAAAAAACATCCTGGTTCTCGGTGGCACCGGCTTTGTCGGGCGCCACATCTGTGAAAAGCTGCAGCGCGAGGGTTGGGCCATCACCGTGCCCACGCGCCGGGCGCACAACGCCCAGTCGGTGCAACACCTGCCCCGGTTGACCGTGCTCGAGGCCGACGCACACGACGAGGCTACGCTCATGCGCCTGCTGCCCGGCCACGACGCGGTGGTCAACCTGATCGCTATTCTGCATGGCACCGAAGTGGCTTTCGAGCACGTCCACGTCGAGCTGCCGAAAAAGCTGGCGCGTGCCTGTGTGGCCACCGGCGTGACCCGGTTGGTGCACATCAGTGCATTGGGCGTGGCGCTGGACAGCCCGGCGCGCTACCAGCGCAGCAAGGCGCGCGGCGAGGCGGCGTTGCGGGCGGCCGCGCTGGAACTCACCGTGTTGCGCCCGAGCGTGATCTTTGGCGCTGGTGACCGTTTTCTCAACCTGTTCGCGAAGCTGCAGTCCATCTTTCCCGTGGTGCCGTTGGCCGGTGCGCAGGCGCGCTTTCAGCCGGTGTGGGTGGAAGACGTGGCGCAGGCGGTGGTGGCCAGCCTGGCGCAAAACAGCAGCATCGGCCAGACCTTCGAGTGCGCGGGCCCTGAGGTGCTGACCCTGGCCGATCTGGTGCGCATCGCCGGGCGCTACGGCAGCCGCCAGCGCCCTATTTTTCCGCTGCCGATGGCCTTGGGCCGGTTGCAGGCGATGCTGATGGAACTGGCGCCCGGCGAGCCGCTGATGAGCCGCGACAACCTGGCCGCCATGTCGGTGGACAACGTGGCCAGCGGCCAGTGGCCCGATCTGACCGCTCTGGGCATCCACCCGGCATCGGTGCACACCGTGGCCCCAACCTACCTGGGCACCCAGGGCGGGCGCAGCAGCCTGCTCAAAGCGCGCAGCGGACCCCGCTGACGCTGCCAGCGAGGGTGCTACCGCAGGGCAAGCACGCGCGTTATTTGACACACTTCAGGTCCCACATCAGGAACTCCCATGGCCGACTCCCCCACCCAACCACAGACCCTTGTCGCCCCCCCAAAAGCCAACGCAGCCTCGAACTACCGCAGCGAACACCAGCGCGATGTGATCAACCGGCTCAAACGCATTGAGGGGCAGGTGCGCGGGCTGATCGACATGGTCGACCAGGGGCGCCCCTGCGAAGACGTGGCGCAGCAGATGTCGGCCGCTCGCAAGGCGATGGACAAGGCCTTCTACCGCATGATGGCCTGCACCGTGATGGAGGCCGTCTCCAGCGCGCAGTCCGAGAGCGACACGCTGCGCGAGGTAGAACGTTCGACGAAGATTCTGGAAAAGTACGCCTAAGAGCCCTTCGGGCTCGGCGCAGGCCGTAGCATCGGGTCTCTTTTTAGGAGGCTTCTGTGGCATTGCAGCTCTACATCGGTAACAAAAACTATTCGTCCTGGTCGATGCGCCCCTGGGTGCTCATGACGCAGGCGGGCATCGCGTTTGACGAGGTGATGGTGCGCTTTGACTCGTTCGACGCGAGCTCCACTTTCAAGAAAACGCTGCGCGGCATCAGCCCGGTGGGCAAGGTGCCAGTGCTGGTCGATGGCGATCTGGCCGTGTGGGACACATTGGCCATTGCGGAGACCCTGGCCGAGCGCTTTCCTGAGAAAGCGTTGTGGCCAGCCGATGCCAAACAGCGCGCCCGCGCCCGCAGCGTTTGCGCCGAGATGCACAGCGGCTTCCCCGCGCTGCGCAGCCACTGCCCGATGAACATCGAGGCCTCACTGCCCGAGGTGGGCCGCTTGATCTGGCGCGACCAACCCGGCGTGCGCGCCGACATGGCGCGCCTAGGTGGCCTGTGGGGCGAGCTGCTGGCGGCGCAGCCCACCAAGATGCCCGATGGCAAAACGCCGCTGCTGTTTGGCACTTTCAGCATCGCGGATGCCTACTTTGCCCCGGTTTGCATGCGGCTGAAAACCTACGCCTTGCCGCTGCCGGCCGACCTGGCCGCTTACGTGGATCGGGTGGCGGCACTGCCGGGTGTCAAGGCCTGGGTGGACGCCGCACGCGCCGAGCACGACTTCCTCGATTTCGAGGAACCCTATCGGCTGGGCCGCTGAACCTGGCTTGAACCAACGCTTGTACCGATGAAGATTTACCTGGTGGGCGGGGCGGTGCGCGACGCCTTGATGGCCCCCGCGCTGACCGCCTCGCAGCCGGCGCATGTGGACCGCGACTGGGTGGTGGTGGGCGCCACGCCCCAAGCGATGCAAGACCTCGGGTTCCTGCCAGTAGGCCGCGATTTCCCGGTGTTTCTGCACCCCAAAACCCACGAGGAGTACGCGCTGGCGCGCACCGAGCGCAAGACCGCGCCGGGCTATCACGGCTTTGCGTTTCACGCCGCGCCCGGCGTGACGCTGGAGGACGATCTGGCGCGGCGCGACCTCACCATCAACGCGATGGCGGTGGCGCAGGCAGAGGCAGACGACCCGGCGAAAGCGCGCCTCGTCGATCCGTTCGGTGGCCAGGCCGATCTGCGCAACGGCGTGCTGCGCCACGTGACCGACTCATTCGCCGAGGACCCGGTGCGCATCTTGCGGCTGGCGCGTTTTGCGGCGCGCTTTCCCGACTTTTCCATCGCACCCGAAACCCAGGTCTTGATGCAAAACATGGTGCGCGACGGCGAGGTGGACCACCTGGTGCCTGAGCGGGTCTGGCAAGAGCTTTCGCGCGGGCTGATGGAGCAGCAGCCCAGCCGCATGTTCGAGGTGCTGCGGCAATGCGGCGCCTTGCAGCGCATCCTGCCCGAAGTGGACCGACTCTGGGGGGTGCCGCAGCGGGCCGAATACCACCCCGAGGTCGACACCGGCGTGCACCTGATGATGGTGCTCGACATGAGCGCGCGCTTGCAGGCGGGCCTGCCGGTGCGTTTTGCCTGTCTGTGCCACGACCTGGGCAAAGGCACCACGCCGATCGATGAACTGCCGCGCCACCTCGGTCACGAACAGCGCAGCGCGCATCTGCTCAAAGCGGTGTGCGATCGGTGGCGGGTACCCCGCGAGAGCCGCGAGCTGGCCGATGTGGTCGCGCGCGAGCACGGCAACATCCACCGCAGCGACACGTTCGGCCCTGCGGCGCTGGTGCGGCTGCTGGAGCGCTGCGATGCGTTTCGCCGCCCCGATCGCTTTGCTCAAGCGCTTCTGGCTTGCGAATGCGACGCCCGTGGGCGCTTGGGGTATGAAGACAGCGCGTATCCACAGCGTCCCCGTTTGCTGACCACGCTGGAGGGCGCCCGATCGGTCAACACCCAGGCCGTGGTCGATGGCATGGCGCCGCGCGCGGGTGGCGATGCACCTGGGGGCCCGCAGATCGCACAAGCCATCCATACCGCGCGGGTCAAGGCGGTAGAGCATGCCATGGGGCCCGCTGCGTCGGCGTGAAATGCCCGACAGGCAAGCGCCCTTGCGGTCAACCCTCCAGGGCCGCCATCCCCGGTACCGGCCAGAGTCTGCTACGGTGGGGACCCATGAGCACACTGCCTCACCTACTGACCCCGCGCTCAGCTTTGTTCCTCGACTTCGATGGAACGCTGAGCGACATCGCATCGCGCCCCGATGCGGTGGTGGTTGCCGATGAGCTGCCCGGTCTGCTGGTCCAGCTGCACCAACGGCTGGGCGGTGCGCTGGCCGTGATCACTGGGCGTGCGCAGGGCGACATCGAGCCCATGCTTGAACCGCTGCGGGCGTTACTGCCAGCGGCCTACGAACACGGCGCTGTGCGGCGCAGCGCCAACCAGGCGCTGACGCTCGCCCCGGCGCCGCGGCTGGACCGCGTGCTGGCCGCAGCGCAGTCGCTGGCCGATCGACACCCCGGTCTGATCGTGGAGCACAAGCGGGGATCGGTCGCGCTGCATTTCCGTCTGGCCCCCACACTGGCGTGCACCTGCGTGGCCACGATGGCCGAGGTAGCCCGGCAAGACACCCGCTTGCAGTTGCTGCACGGCAAAGCGGTGGTCGAGGTCAAGTCGGCGCAGGTGGGCAAAGACCTGGCGATCGAGGCTTTCATGGCGGAGGCGCCTTTTGCTGGCCGGCTGCCGGTGTTCGTTGGCGACGATGTCACCGATGAGCCAGCGTTCGTCACCGTGCAACGCATGGGTGGCGACGGTATCAAGGTGGGCCCGGGCGAGACCGCAGCCGCCCACCGCATTGAACACCCAGCCGCCCTGCGCCAATGGCTTCAACAATCTTTGCACCAGCTTTGACAACATGACCGATGTTTCTGCCCAGGCGCCCGTCCAGACCAGCGGCTTTGGTCCGCCCGCCCCCCCCTCGCTGTCGCTGGGCGTGGTGGGCAACTGCGCATTCAGTGCGCTCATCGACCCGCTGGGCCGGGTGGTCTGGAGCTGCCTGCCCCGCTTCGACGGCGACCCGGTGTTCCACGCCTTGCTCGGCGGCGAAGCAGGCGCCGGCGCGTTTGCGATTGAGATCGAGAACCTGGCCAGCAGCAACCAGCACTACGAGCCCAACACCGCCGTGCTGCGCACCGAACTGTGGGACACCCACGGCCAGGGCCTGCTGATCACAGATTTCGCGCCCCGCTTCCCTTCCCGTGGGCGGTTCTTTCGCCCCACCATGCTGGTGCGCCGCGTGCGCCCGCTCCAGGGCACACCCCGCATCCGGGTCCAACTCAAGCCGCGCTTTGACTGGGGCGCCACCGAGCCGACCATCACATCGGGCAGCAACCACATTCGCTTCGTCGGTGACCAGCAAACGCTGCGCCTGCAAACCGACGCATCGGTCTCGCATCTGCTGCACCAGCAACCTTTTTTGCTCACCCGCGAGCTCAATTTCTTGTTGGGTCCAGACGAAGCGCTGGATGGTGGCATTGGCGATACCGCCCGACACTTCGAGCAAGAAACCGTGGCCTACTGGCGCGCCTGGACCCAGCGCCTGGCCCTGCCGCTGGAGTGGCAGGATGCGGTGATCCGTGCGGCCATCACGCTCAAACTGTCGGTGTTCGAAGACACCGGCGCCATCGTCGCGGCCATGACCACCAGCATTCCCGAGGCACCAGGGACGCAGCGCAACTGGGATTACCGCTATTGCTGGCTGCGCGACGCTTTCTTTGTGGTGCGCGCGCTTAACAGCCTGGCCGAGGTGGGCACCATGGAGAACTACCTTGGCTGGCTGACCAACGCGGTCGTGGGTGCTGCCGGGGGTCACGTGCAGCCCCTGTTCGGGATCGGGCTGGAGCGCGATCTGCCCGAGCGCCTGTGCGAGAGCCTGCCCGGCTACCGCGGCATGGGGCCGGTACGGGTGGGCAACCAGGCCTTTGAGCATTTCCAGCACGACGTCTACGGCAACATCGTGCTCGGCGCCGCGCAGGCCTTCCACGACAAGCGTTTGCTGCATCCGGCGGGCTTGCCGGAATTTCACCGGCTTGAGTTGGTGGGCGAGCGAGCTGTGCGCACCTTTGGCCAGCCCGACGCCGGCATGTGGGAATTGCGCACCCGGTCTCGCGTGCACACCTCTTCCGCGCTGATGTGCTGGGCCGCCTGCGACCGCCTGGCCAAAATCGCCCACACGCTGCAGCAGTCCGATCGAGAGGTCTACTGGCAGCAACACGCCAAGGGGATGCAAGAGCGCATCCTGTGCGAGTCGTGGAGTGAGGAACGCCAGGCCTTCGCCGAGAGCTTCGGCGGTCGCGATCTGGACGCCAGCGTGTTGCTGATGGCTGAGGTGGGCTTCATCGATCCGATGGACCCGCGCTTCATCGCCACCCTCGATGCGCTGGAGAAGCACCTGTGTGACGGCCCTTACATGCGCCGCTACGAGGCGGCGGATGACTTCGGCAAACCCGAGACCGCGTTCAACATCTGTACCTTCTGGCGGATCGACGCGCTGGCGCGTGTCGGTCGCGTGGCGGAAGCGCGCGCCATTTTCGAAACCATGCTGCGGGTGCGCAACCCGTTGGGCATGCTGTCAGAAGACACCCATGCCGTCACCGGCGAGATGTGGGGCAACTACCCGCAGACCTATTCCATGGGTGGCATCATCAACGCTGCGGTGCGCCTGTCCGCAGACTGGGACACGGTGATCTGATGGGCCGCCTCGTCGTCGTCTCCAACCGGGTGGCAGACCCGCGCAAACCCGCCTCGGGCGGCTTGGTCGTGGCGGTGGGCCAGGCGTTGAAAGCATCTGGTGGCCTGTGGTTTGGCTGGAGTGGCAAGGTGGCGGAGAACGGCACGCCGGGCGAAGGCGACCTGCAACTGCAACAGGCCGGCAAGGTGCAGCTGGCCACGGTGGATCTGAGTCGCGACGATCACGACAGCTACTACCTGGGCTACAGCAACGGCGTGCTTTGGCCGGTGTTTCACTACCGCATCGACCTGGCAGACTTTGACGCCGGCTTCGTTGGCGGCTACCGCCGCGTGAACCAGATGCTGGCGCAAAAGCTGGCCCCCCTGCTGCGCCCCGACGACACCATCTGGGTGCACGATTACCACCTAATTCCCCTGGCCGCCACCCTGCGCGCCATGGGTTGCGAACAGCGCATCGGCTTTTTCCTGCACATTCCGCTGCCGCCACCGCTGATCCTGGCGGCGATTCCGCAACACGAATGGCTGATGCGCTCGCTGTTTGCGTACGACTTGGTGGGCTTGCAGACCCAGACCGACGTGGCGCATTTTTCGAGCTACGTGGGTACCGAGATTTCGGCCGACTTGCTGGGGGAGCACGAGTTTCGCGCCTTCGGCAAGACGCTGCGGGTACAAGCCTTCCCGATCGGCATCGATGTGGACGAATTCACCGCCCTGGCCGAGGGGCCGGAGTCGCAGACGATGTACAGCCAAGTGCACAGCGAATACTCGCGCCGGCGGGTGCTGCTGGGCGTGGAGCGCATGGATTATTCCAAAGGGCTGCCGCAGCGGTTCAAGGCGTTTCGCCTGCTGCTGCAGAACTACCCCGAGAACCTGGGCCGCGCCACGCTGATCCAGATCGCGGCGCCCAGCCGCGAATCGGTCGATGCCTACGCCACTTTGCGCAAAGAGCTGGAAAGCCTGAGCGGCGCGATCAACGGCGAGTTTGGTCAGCTGGACTGGATGCCGATGCGCTCCATCAACCGCAATGTGGCGCGCAGGCGCCTACCGGGTTTGTACCGTGCCGCAGCGGTAGCGCTGGTGACCCCGCTGCGCGACGGCATGAACCTGGTGGCCAAGGAGTTTGTCGCTGCTCAGGACCCGGCCGACCCCGGTGTGCTGGTGCTCTCTCGCTTTGCGGGCGCTGCTCAGCAGATGCGCGAGGCTTTGCTGGTCAACCCCTACGACACCGCGCAAATGGCCGAGACCATCCAGCTGGCTTTGCAGATGCCGCTGGCCGAGCGCCAGCGCCGGCACCAGGCCCTGCTGGCAGGCATCCGTGCCGAAGATGTGCATTGGTGGTGCAAGCGCTTCCTTGACGCGCTGGCGGCGACACAGGCCCCATAGAACGCGGGTATCGCCACCCTCGCTCAGGTCAGCAGATCGAGCGAACGCGCAGCGCCCAGTAAAGCCGGTGACTGCGCTGCGGTGATCACCCAGACCGGTATGTCCGCCAGGTAGGGCTTGAAGCGGCCCTTGGCCTCAAAACACTCGCGAAACGGCGAGCTGTCGAACCAGGAGCCGAGCCGGGGCACGATGCCACCGCCCACATACACGCCACCATGCGCCCCAAGCGTGAGCGCCAAGTTGCCGGCCACCGAGCCGAGCATGGCGCAAAACAGGTTCAGCGCTTCCAGCGCCTGCGGGTGAGCGGCTTGCAGCGCCGCCTCGGTCACGTCGGCTGCGCTGGTCATCCCGCTCGTTGCCACACGGTCGGCCTCGCACAGCAGCAGGCAGGTGTCCAGCAGGCCCTGGCCACAGACCACGCGCTCGGCCGAGGCGTGGCCATAACGGCGAACCAGGCCGTCCATCACCAGGCGCTCGCGCGCCGTGGTGGCCGGCAGCGTGACGTGGCCGCCCTCGCCTTGCAGCGGCACCCAGCCGCCAGCCCCATCGGGCAGCAGGCCCGAGACGCCTAGGCCGGTGCCTGCGCCCACCAGCGCCATCGGGGCCTGGGGTTGCGCCGCGCCACCGCCCACCTGGCGCAGCTCGTGGGCGGGCAGATCGGGCAAAGCCAGCGCCAGCGCGGTGAAGTCGTTCAGCAGGCGCAGCACATCGAAGCCAAACTCGGCTTTCACGGCAGCTTGCGAGAACGACCAGTGGTGGTTGGTCATGCGAATCTGGTCGCCCGTGATCGGGTTGGCAATGGCGATGGCCGCTGCGCGGGGTGTGCCACGCCCCAGCCCGTCAAGGTAAGCCCGCGTGGCGTCTTGCAGCGTGGGGTAATCGGCGCAGGGCAAAACGCGTATATCGGTCAGGGGCGCGCCAGCGGCTGCCTGCCAGGCAAAGCGGGCATTGGTGCCACCCACGTCCGCCAAGAGGCGGGCAGCAACGGAATGTGGTTCAGACAAGGCAGACATAGGGGTCAGGCTGTTCTTGGATGTCAAGTGGCGCCAAGCACCTGCGAGCGCGGGCACGCTGGGCGTATTGGCGCCATTTTTGCACCTCTTCAGGCGGGCACTCGCCGGTGGCTGGCGCAGGTCTTGACAGCCCGCTCACACAACCGAGCGCTTGCGCGTGTCACGGCGTAACGGCCGCTTCATGAATGGCCTGCACCGCGCCCAGCGGTCTTTGATGGCGCTGCCTGGCCAGATCAGGCCGGGCTGTGTGATCTCGCCCAGCGCACGATGCCGGCTGCGCCCATGGCGCCCGGCTGGCGCGCCACCTCGCGGCCACCCACAAACAAGGCCAGCGTGGGAATGCTGCGAATATTGAAGCGCGCGGCCAGGTTTTGCGCCGCTTCGGTGTCGACCTTGGCCAGGCGCATGGTCGGCTCCAGCTGTTGCGCAGCCTGATGGAAAGCTGGCGCCATCGCAAGGCAGGGGCCACACCAGGGCGCCCAGAAGTCGACCAGCACCGGCAGCGCCGAGCGCGCGATGTGCTTGTCAAACGCGGCCTCGTCCAGCGCCACCGGGTGGCCGGTGAACAGCGGCTGGTGGCATTTGCCGCAGTCGGGCGCGTCGCCGAGTTGGTCGGCTGCCACGCGGTTGGTGGTGTGGCAGTGGGGGCAGACGATGTGCAGCGGGTCGGTGGACATGGTGGTGGGTCTCCTGAAACTGGGTTTTGTTTGGCGCTGGATGCGGGGTATTCCAGACACCCGCCAGGCTATTCAGATCAACTGCGAAATCCAGCTCGCCAGCATGCTGAGCACGATGGTGGTGGTGATGGGCACGAACCATTCCCGCCCGAACAGCGTGAACCGCAGGTCGCCTGGCAGCTTGCCCAGGCCCAGCTTGTGCAGAAACGGGGTGAACCAGCTGATCAGCATCAGCACCAGAAAAATCACCAACATCCAGCGAATCATCGGCAGCCTCCGTTCATAACCGGTGCGTGCGGTCGCCCACCGCGAAACCCATGGGTGACCAGCCCGCGCTGCTGGTCGGCGGCGCCAACGCCAGCACCTTGAACAGCTCGCCCATTTCGTGCTCATTCACCAGCTTTTGCATCATCGCGTTTTCGCGGGGCCCGGCGTTGCGGGCCAGATCGAGCAGGCCGCAGTTAAAGAGAAAACGGCCCTGGCTGGTGTAGCCCAGCACGTCCATGCCAGCGTCTTGCGCGGCCAGCGCGATGCCGGTGAAGTTGACGTGGGCGGTAATGTCTTTCTGGCCCAGATCGGCCAGCGGATCGCTGTCGCTGCGGTGGGCGCGGTGGCACATCAGCGTGCCCATGTGGCGCTGCGGGTGGAAGTACTCGGCTTCGGGAAAACCGTAGTCCAGAAAAAACGCTGCGCCACGCTGCAGCCGCTCGGCCAGGGTGAGCACAAACGCTTGTGCTTGCGGGTGGATTTCGGTGGTGTAGTCGTGTTCACCTTCGATGGGCAGCGGCGGGCGCAGCGCGGTCGGGCGATCGGCCCAGGCCAGCCCATGCTGTTCGTCCCAAACCACGCCGCGCTCGTGCCACACCCCACCCACGCGCGCCAGCAACTGCACCGGCATGGCGTCCAACACCTCGTTGCCCAGCACCACGCCGTGCATGGCATCGGGCAGCGCGTCGACCCAGCGCACGCGCTCGGCGTGGGCGGCCAGCGCAACCCGCTGGCGCTCGCGCAGGCTGCCCGAAAGGTCCACGATGGTGTATCGACGTGGCAACTGGCCTTGGGCCGTAAGCGCGTCCAGCAGCTGCGCGGCCAGCGCACCGGTACCCGCGCCGAATTCCCAGATTTCGTCGGTGACGGTGGCTGCCAGCGCCTGCGCCACCTGGCGCGCCAGCGTGTGGCCAAACAGCGGGGTGAGCTCGGGCGCGGTGACGAAGTCGCTGCCCTGGCCCGCCTGACCCTGCGGCAGGTGGCCGAACTTCGGCGTGTTGTTGGCGTAGTAGCCCAAGCCCGGCTGGTACAGCGCGATCGCCATGAAGCGGTCAAACGGCAGCCAGCCGCCTGCCAGCGCCATCGCCTCGCGCACGCTTGGCAGCAGGGCGCTCGTTAAACTGCGGGGTTCGTTCACTGTGCCGGTATTCACCCGCCGATTGTCGTCCATGACCCCATCGCCCTCTTCTGCGAAACCCACACCGCGCACGGTGCTCGTCACCGGCGCTGGCAAACGCCTGGGCCGCGAAATCGCGCTCACGCTGGCCCGCGCGGGCTGGAACGTGGCGGTGCACCACCGCCATTCGGTCGGTGAGGCGCAACAGACCGCCGCCGACTGCGACGCGCTCACCGCCCGCCCGGGCAGCGCTCTGGCGTTTTTTGCCGATCTGGCCGACGAGGCCAGCGTGCGCGCCCTGCTGCCAGCGGTGGTGGCGCGGTTTGGCGCGGTCGATGCGGTGGTCAACAGCGCCTCCACGTTCGAGCACGACAGCGCCGCGACCTTCGGCTTTGCTGCCATGGAAACCCACCTGCGCGCCAACACCGGCGCGGCCGTGCTGCTGGCGCAGGCGCTGCACGCGCACCTGAGCGGGCGCGATGGCCAGGGCGCGGTGGTCAACCTGCTGGACCAGAAACTCTGGAACATGAACCCCGATTTTTTCAGCTACACGCTGTCCAAGGCGGCGCTGGAAGCGGCCAACACCATGCTGGCGCTGGCCCTCGCCCCTCGGGTGCGCGTGGTCGGCGTGGCGCCTGGACTCACGCTCACCAGCCACCTGCTGAGCGACGACAAATTTGCCGAGCTGCACCAGCAGTCGCCGCTGGGCCGCTCGTCCACCCCCGAAGACGTGGCCGCCACGGTGGCGTTTGCGCTGGACAACCGCTCCATCACCGGCACCACGCTGCTGGTGGACGGTGGCCAGCACCTGATGCGCTTTGAGCGCGATTTTTCACTGATGTGAAGCCAAGCCCATTCCCATGAATTCCCAAGCCACCGAGCCACAAGCTGGCACCCAGATCCTCACGCTCAGCGGCCTGCGCTTTGACGCCAAGCTCGGCATCCTGGACGCCGAGCGCAGCGGGCCGCAGCCGATCCAGGTGGACGCCGAGCTCAACCAGGGCACGCAGCCGCTGCGCGCCCACGACGACGACATTTCCCATGTGCTCGATTACCGCAAGGTGCGCCAGATCATCATCGACGAATGCACCGCCGAACACGTGGACTTGCTGGAGAGCCTGATCGGCAAACTCACGCGCCGCCTGATGCAGTTGCCCGGCGTGCTGGGCGTGCGGGTGAAAATCGCCAAGCTGGCCATTTTCGAGGACTGCGAGGTCGCGATCCGGATGGAAAGCGGCCAGTGGTGACCCAGCACAAGTCCCGTTGTAACGCCCAGAAAACACGATCATGACCACAGACAGAACCCCACACAAAAACCACAAGCTGGAACAGCGCCTGTGCCGCGAGGTGGGGCGCGCCATCGTCGACTACAACATGATCGAAGAAGGCGACCGGGTCATGGTTTGCCTATCGGGCGGCAAAGACAGCTACGCCATGCTCGACATCCTGCAAAAACTGCAGGCGCGCGCGCCGATTCACTTCGACATGATCGTGGTCAATCTGGACCAGAAACAGCCCGGCTTTCCGGAGCATATCCTGCCCGCCTACCTGACGAAGCTGGGCGTGAAGTTCCATATTGAGAACCAGGACACCTATTCCATCGTCAAGCGCGTGATCCCCGAAGGCAAGACCATGTGCAGCCTGTGCTCGCGGTTGCGCCGGGGCATTCTGTACCGGGTGGCCGATGAACTGGGCGCGACCAAAATCGCGCTGGGCCACCACCGAGACGACATTCTGCAAACGCTGCTGCTCAACATGTTCTTTGGCGCCAAGCTCAAGGCCATGCCGCCCAAGCTGGTGAGCGACGACGGCCGGCATGTGGTGATCCGGCCCATGGCCTACGTGGCCGAAAAAGACCTGACGCGCTGGGCAGAGATCCGCGAATTTCCCATCATTCCCTGCACCCTGTGCGGCAGCCAGGAAAACCTGCAACGCAAGCAGATCGGCAACATGCTGCGCGATTGGGACAGCCAGTTTCCCGGCCGGCTGGAGAACATGTTTTCCTCGCTGAAAAACGTGGTGCCCAGCCACCTGATGGACCGCAGCCTGCACCCGTTTCAGACCCTGCGCGCCACCGGTGTGGCCGATGCGAACGGCGACAAGGCATTCGACGACGAGCCCCCGCCAGAGGCGCTCGCCCAGCAACCCCACGCCGAGCAGGACAGCGACCCGGCGATGCCCGCCGGGAACGAAGCCGCGCGCCGTGCAGTCATACCGATTGCGGTGTCCTGAGCCGCGCCAACGACCCCCGCAGGCCCGGCCCTGCAACCCCAACGGAGGCACCATGAAGCGCTTGTGTCCCACACCGCTCCCCCCGCACACCGCCTGTGGCCCGCGCCGAGCTGCGCTGCTGATCGCCGGCCTGGCTCTCGGCCTGCTCACCGGTTGCGCCAGCGTCTACCGGGTAGACAGCCAGGTGCAGAGCTTTGCGCGCTGGAGCGGTGCGGCGGCCCCGACCACGGCGGCAACCAGCACCATTCCGAAGGCGCCCCAGCTCTACCGCTTTGAGCGCCTGCCCTCGCAAGCCACTGACAACGCCGCGCGCGGGCAGGCCGATCTGGAGGCGATCACCCGCACAGCGCTGGCCAAACACGGCTGGACGCCAGCCGAGCCGGACGCGTCAGCCCGCTGGTCGGTGCAGGTGAGCGCGGGCACGGTGAAGCTGCCCCGCGCTCCTTGGGAAGAGCCTTGGGATGGCTTTGGCTATGGGGGCGGCTTTGGTGGTTTTGGTGGCTTTGGCTTCCTCGGCCGCGACCATGTGGTGACCGGTAGCGGCCAGGTGATCTGGGCGCCCGTGTTCATGCGCATGGACCTGCCCTACTACCAGCGCAAGCTGTCGCTGCTGATCCGCCACACCGGCAACGGGCAGGTGGTCTATGAAAGCCACGCGGCGCACGATGGCCGCTGGAACAGTTCGCCCGAGCTCTGGGGCGCCATGTTCGACACCGCACTGTTGGACTTCCCCGCACCGCCTGCGGGGGTGCGGCAGGTGAACATCGATCTGCCGCGCTGAGCGCGCGCGTGGGCCAACGCACCAAGCAACTGGTGCTGCCACTGCGGCTATGGCGACGCCAGCAGACCTTCAAGGATTTTTTGCAGCTCGGCGGTGTTGGCCGGCAGATGCACCGTGCTCACCGCCGCGCCGTTGGCTGAAAACAGCACCACCGTGCCATTGATCGCGTCATAGCGTTGACCAAAGGCCTGGCCGTTCGGGGCACCCAACGGCGCGACCAGAAAGTGGATGCGCTCAGCGTACTCACCGCGCAAGTCATCCATCATCCCCATGACCGCCATGCCACCCATGGACTGGATGTCGTACGCCAGCACCAGCGCTGGCTGCCCCTGCCCAATGCGCTCCAAATCGGTCGGGTACGGACTGCGCGGCAACTGGCTCCAGATCAACGCGATGACAAGGCCGGAAATGGCCAGATAGATCAGCCACTTGGTCCTGCGCGGCATGCCTTGGTTTTGCACGGGGGTCATGGATGTCGCTTTCAAAAAATGGCCGCGCTGCGAACCAACCAGCGCAGGCCTGACACGGCAAAGGGTTATTGGGGAAGAACGAAAGCAGGGTGCCACCTACAATCCGATCCAACGATTTTCGCAAAATATCCGCTCTTTTCCTCGTTTCTCGTAGCACCGAGGGTGCTGGTGCGTGACCCACAACCTCCAAGCCACCTTCGATGACGGCCCCCCCTCTCCCAGCCTCCCTTCTGTCTGTTCATGACCTTGCCTGCGAACGCAGCGAGCGCCTGCTATTCCAGCGCATGAACTTCAGTTTGGCGAGGGGGCAATTGTTGCTGGTGCAGGGTGGCAATGGCCAGGGGAAAACCAGTCTGCTGCGCTTGTTGACCGGCCTCAGCCGACCAGACGCTGGCGAGGTACGCTGGCGTGGCGAGCCGATCACCCGCTGCCGGGATGCCTACTACCGCGACATGGCCTACCTCGGGCATGCCAACGGCATCAAGGACGAGCTCAATCCGGTGGAGAACCTGCGCTTTCACGGTGACTTGCACAGCCGGGCTTTCAAGCCCGACCAAGCGGTGGCCACACTGAAGCGGTTGGGCCTGTCCCGCTGCCTCGATCTGCCCTGCCGTGCGCTGTCGTTTGGCCAGCGCCGCCGCGTCGCTTTGTCTGCCTTGTTGCTCGCACAAGCCAGCCTTTGGGTGTTGGACGAACCCCTCACCGGGCTGGACACGCACGCGGTGGCGCTGGTAGAGGGACTCATCCGCGACCACCTGCATGCTGGCGGCATGGTGGTGGCCACCACCCACCAGGCGATGAACTTGGAGGACGTCAGCGTGCAGCGCTTGGTGGTGGGCGATGTCGCCACGCCTCACGGCG
>JBLIJY010000014.1:0-16241 GCA_047636095.1 Hydrogenophaga sp.
CGCGCTGGCCGACCACTGCCACAAGACCAACCCGCGCCTGGCCTCGCCTGAGGACTACCGCGCCATGCTCACCGAGTCGATGTAACGAACTGAGGCGCCATTTGCGCGCCCACATGCACCTCACCACGCGCCTCGGCCAGCTCCACCTGGCGCTGGCGCTCGGCCAGGCCCGCCTTTTCCTGTGGCGTTCGCTGGTCATGGCAATGGGCGCAACTCACGCCTTTGACGTAGTGCGGTGAAATTTTGTCGGATGGGCTGAGCGGCCAGCGGCAGGAACGGCACAGCTCGTGCGGACCCGGCACCAGCCCGTGGCCCACGCTCACCCGCTCGTCGAACACGAAGCAATCGCCGTCCCAGGTGCTGTGCTCGGGCGGCACTTCTTCCAGGTACTTGAGGATGCCACCCTCCAGGTGGTAGACCTCGTCGAAGCCGCGCATCTTCATGAGCGCGGTCGATTTTTCGCAGCGGATGCCGCCGGTGCAGAACATCGCCACCTTGGTTTTCTTGCTGCCTTCGCGCTGCAGCTGCGGCTGGGCATCGAGCCAGGCCGGCAGTTCGGTAAAAGTCTTGAGCTGGGGGTTGACCGCACCCTGGAAGCTGCCGATCGCCACCTCGTAGTCGTTGCGGGTGTCGATCAGCAGCACATCGGGATCGGCCAGCAAGGCGTTCCAGTCGGCCGGTTTCACGTAGCGCCCCACGGTCTTGTTGGGATCGAGCCCGGGCACGTTCAGGGTGACGATCTCCTTTTTCAGCCGCACCTTCATGCGCAGAAAAGGCGGCTTGGCGCTCCAGGATTCTTTGTGGGGCAGCCGCGCCAGGCGTGGATCGCTGCGCAAATGCGCCAGCACCGCGCGCACGCCAGCCTCTTCCCCGGCGATGGTGCCGTTGATGCCCTCTGGCGCCAGCAACAGCGTACCTTTGACCCCGTGATGCTCGCAGGCGGCCTGAATCGGTTCGCGCAGCGCCGTGAAATCGGGTAAATCTACAAACTGGTACAGCGCGGCGGTGAGGTATCGGGTAGGGTAGGTTTGAGCAGCGTCCATCCCCAATTATCCCGCCATGGCACCTGCCTTGGACTGAAAACCGCCGCCCACACTGCGCGTCAGCCTTGAATCCCGCCACTGAAATCCCGCCACCTGAGCGCATCCGATCGTACCGTCGGCTGTTCTGGCTCGCACTGGCCTTGGTGGTCTATGGCTCGCTGTTTCCCTTCCACTACCAGGCCCACGTTCCCAGCTGGGGCGATGGATGGGCGCTGCTGCGCCCGCAGGCACGCCATTCGCGCTCGGACTTGCTGGGCAATGTGCTGCTGTTTGTGCCTTACGGCCTGCTGCTGGCCTTGCCGATGTCGCTCAGTCGCCGGCTGCTGGCGTTGCTGGGCGGTGCCGCGCTGGCGCTGGGCCTGCAATACCTGCAGTTCTGGTTCCCCGATCGCGTCCCCAGCGGGACCGATGCCGTGCTCAACTGGGTGGGCATCGCGATCGGCTTGGGCGCCGGCCTGCTGGTTTTGCCTTGGGTGCAGCGCAGGCGATCGGTAGATTGGCCCCGACCGCAGTTTGTGCTGGTCACGTCTCTGCTGATGGCGCTGTGGCTGCTCTACCGCTGGTTTCCGCTGGCGCCCACGCTGGACGTGCAAAACCTCAAAAACGGGCTCAAGCCGCTGCTGCAGTGGCGCGAGATGGGTGCCCTCGACGTGTTGCGCAACCTGGCGGGCTGGCTGGTTTTTCTGCGACTGGCCCGCCACAGCTGGTTGCAGCGCTGGGGCAGTTGGCAGCTGGCAGCGCTGTGTCTGGCGGTGATGGCCGCTGAGCCCTTGTTTGTGAACAACGCCATCAGCCCGGCCAACGCGGTGGGTCTGGCGTTGGCGCTCGCGCTGTTTCCGCTGCTGCGCAGCGGTCCGAGCAAGCTGCTGGTCATCACCGGGGTGCTGGCCGTGTCTATCGTGGTGGCTGCGCTGAGCCCATTTGAATGGCGCTGGGTGGGTGGATTTTTGTGGTTCCCGTTTGCTGGATCGCTGGGTGGAGACCCGATCCGGGCCATGGCGCCCTTGATCGAAAAGTTTTACCTCCTCGGGAGCCTGGTGTTCTTTGTCCGCTACCTCGGCGCGTCGCATGGGCTCACCGTGCTGACGCTGGGCACCCTTGTGCTCGCGCTGGAGCTGGCGCAGCAGGCGCTGCCCGGTCGTACGCCCGAAGTCACCGACCCGCTGCTGGTGCTGGGCATGGCCTGGCTGATGCGCCCGCTGTTCGAGCGGGTGCGCTTGTGCCCGCAGCACGCTCTTGTGATCGGTTGGGACGCCTACAAGGCCTGCACCAGCGAGGGATCGGGCCGCTGCAGCCACTGCGCCCATTCGTCGGCCAGCCGTTGACTGGCGGCGACAGCGCCCCGCCAGGCGCTCACCCGGGCGGCGAGGTCGCGGCCGTAGGCGGTAAAATCGGTGCGATCGGGCAGCTTGCCATTGGGCAGCGTGGCCACCCAGGCCGGATCGGGCGCGATCACCAGCATCGCATCCAGCGCTGGGCTGGCCTGGTGGCGACGCGTCCAGACCTTATCAAGCCAACCGGGCACCACCTGTCGTTGGAAATGCGGATAGAGCACGATGGGCGCCTGGGCGCGTGGCTGGTAGCGCAGGTGCAGGTGGTAGTCGGTGACGCCGCCGTCCCAGTAGGCCCCGGTGGGAGCGCCGGCAATGCCGTGCACCGCATTGAGCAGGAACGGGATCGAGCAGCTCGCCTGCAAGGCATCCATGAAATTGGCAGGAGTCAGCAGCACCTGACGGGTGCGGAAATCCTGCACACCGAAGGGCAGCGGCACGGCCTGCGTCGAGCCCGCCGCCTGGGATGAGAACACCACCCGCTCCAACCAAGCGCCCAGTGCTTTGCGGTGCAAGGCGTTGGCGACAAATGCACCGAAGTAACCCACCGGTGTGCGCACCGAACCCTGGCGCCCGAGCAGATGGCGCCCGCGCGAGGTGACGATGTGCAGGCGGTAGCGCGGGTGTTGCAACACCTCGGGCAGACGACCGCCATAAAAAAGACGCAAATTCTCACCAAACTGCCCACTGACCTGGTCAGCACTGGGGCGCTTTTGGCCCGGGGGCGGCTCGAAGTGCTGGCGAATGTAATCGTGCTCCAGGCGCTCAAAAGCGGCCACCGTGTGGTCCAGGCAGCCCGTGGCCATGCGCCAGGCGCCAATCGAGGCCCCCACCAGATCGACCGGCTGGGTGGACTGAGGCAGCCAGTGGCCGAACAAAAAGCGGTCCAATGGCCCGAGGATCAGGCCTTTGGGTCCACCGGCGGCGGCTGGGATGACGCCCACGTCCTGCGGCCGCAGACCATGTTGCTCGATGTGCTCGCGGGCGCGCGGCCCGGCGTAGAGGCGAAGCGCCTGAAAAGAAGGTGGCATGGGCGCGATTGTCGTGCAGCGCCCGCCGCCAGATCCGGGGTCTGCTGTGCGCGACCTGTTTTACGCGACCTGCTTCTCGCTCTCGGCGTCCACCCGGGTGATTGCCGGAATGTATTCGCCCACCAGAATGTCGGGGTCGATGCCCAGCGCCAGGCCGATTGGGTCGGGGTAGGTGTTGATCAACAGCGCGCTGCGCATGTGACCTTCTTCGGCGCGGGCGCGCCAGGACGCGATATGCACCACACCGGCGATCGGCTCGTAAACGTCGTTCTCGAACGGTGCGCACTGGTGCTCGATGGCATGGATCATGGACTTGGGGAAATACCACTCGCGCGCCATCGCCGCACCCACCTCGGCGTAGCAATAGCCAAACAGAGCACGCTCGGCAACGGAGCGTTTCAGATCGAGCATGGGCACGCTGCGCTCCAGATCGATCATCGACTCCGGCATGCCCACATGCATCACCAATTCACCAATCTTGTGAAGCAGTCCGGAGGTGAAGGCGGTGCTCTCATCGATGCGAATCGGCAGCGCGATGTAGCGCGCCAGGTTGGCCGTGTTCAGGCTGTAGCGCCAAAACAGGTCCATGTTGACGCTGCCCACACTGTGAAAACTTTGGCCTAAGGAGGCGGCAATCGCCAGCGCACGCACCTTGATCAGCCCCATCACATTGATGGCTTCACGCGTTGAGAACACCGTGCGCTTGAGACCGAAGAAAGCCGAGTTGGCTGTTTTCAGCAACTTGGCAGTGAGGACAGGATCCTGCTCGATCAGGGCCGCCACTTGCTGCATGTCGACCTCTTCCTGGTCGAAAGTGGCGATCAGCTGACGCACCAACTTGGGCTGAGACGGCAAGGCGTTGGGTTGTTTGAGGAGTTTTTCAATCTGCATGGTGTGCCCGCCTGCTAAGAAAAGAACCGGGAGCATGCCCTGCTGCTGTTCACGTTATTCCCGCTGCTACGCCATTCTTTGTCACATCAGCGACCAACTTGAGCGCTTGTGTTTCACTCGATAAAAACGTCGAGCGCCTGACTGAACGACCATTCCGAAGGGTCTTTGCCCAGCACGGTGCCCAGATCCAGGCCCAAGGTCAGGCCGACCATGTCGGGGAAAGTGGAGGCCAGGCCGCTGTTGTCGAGCTGCAGCTCCTCGGCACGCGCGCGCCAAGCGGCCAGGTGCAGCACGCCACCCAGCGGGTCGTAGGTGTCGACCTCAAAGGGCTCAATCTGGTTGCCCAGTGCCGAGACCATCTCGGGCGGAAACTGCCATTTTTCGATCATGCGGGCACCCACTTCGGCGTAGCAGTAGCCCAACAGCGCCTTCTCAGCGGCCGCGCGGTGCAAGTCCAGCGGGGGTATTTGCATGTCCAGCGGCCCCATCTTGTCGGGCATGGCGATGTGCATGGTCAGGATGCCGATGGCATGAATCAGCCCGGCTGTGAAAGCATTGCCTTCGTTTTGGTGGAGAACACCCGCGAGCGAGCGCGAAATGTCGGCCGTGCACAGGCTGTAGCGCCAGAACTGCTTGAGGTCGATACCCGGCACGTTTTTGAAGCCCGACCCCAGCGCAGCCGCCATCACCAGCGAGCGCACATGGGTGAGCCCGAGCAGCGCTATGGCCTCGTCGGCGCTGCCGATTTTTCGGCTGACGCGAAAAAATGCCGAGTTGGACAGGCGCAGCACCCGCATGGTGAGTGTGGGGTCGTGCGAGATCAGATCCCCGATGCGGCGCGGGTTGGGATCTTTCAGACTCATCTCGCTCAGCAAGTCGGTGACCGTGCGTGGCATGGCCGGCAGAGCGCGGGGGTAGTTGAGCAGGTCTTGCAGTTGCATGGCGAGGCAGACAGCGGTTTTTACGGGTTCTTCTGTTTATCGGCTTGTTCGGCTCAGACTTGAATGGCCCAGCCGCCCCGAGAGTGGATGAGCATCAACCCTTGTTGGCTCCTTTGAGCTTGGCAAATGCCGAGGCCATCGCCGACGACGGCTCTGCTGACCGGCTGGGTGCACCACCGCGCGCGCTGCCCAGCCCAGAACGGGCCGGCTCAAAACGGTTGTCGCGCGCGGTGCCAGCGCCTTGGCGCGGCGCCGCCACGTCCAGTTTCATCGACAGGGCGATGCGCTTGCGCGCCACGTCGACCTCCACCACCTTGACCTTCACGATATCGCCAGTTTTCACGATCTCGCGCGCGTCACTCACAAAGCGGTTCGCCAGTTGGCTCACATGCACCAGTCCGTCCTGGTGAACGCCCAGGTCGATGAAGGCGCCGAACTGCGCCACGTTGCTCACTGTGCCTTCAAGCAACATGCCTTCGCGCAGGTCGCTGATGTCGTTCACGCCCTCGTTGAACCTGGCCACCTGGAAGTCCGGACGCGGATCACGACCGGGCTTTTCCAGCTCGCTCAGGATGTCCTTGACCGTGATGACGCCGAATTTGTCGTTGACGAACAGCTCGGGGCGCAGCGTCTTGAGCATGTCGGCGCGGCCCATGAGCGCGGCCACCGGTTGGCCAGTCTTTTCCAGGATTTGCTTGACGACGGGGTAGGTTTCCGGGTGCACGCCCGTCATGTCCAGCGGGTTGTCGCCACCGCGAATCCGCAGAAAGCCGGCGCTCTGCTCGAAAGTCTTGGCGCCCAGGCCCGCCACTTCCATCAGCTGCTGGCGGCTTTTGAATGCGCCATGGGTCTCGCGCCATCGCACCACCGCCTTGGCCACCGTGCCCGACAGACCCGAGACACGCGAGAGCAGCGGCACGCTGGCGGTGTTCAAGTCCACGCCAACACCGTTCACGCAGTCTTCCACCACCGCATCCAGCGTGCGCGCCAGCGCGCTCTGGTTCACGTCGTGCTGGTACTGGCCCACGCCGATGCTCTTAGGGTCGATCTTCACCAGCTCGGCCAGCGGATCTTGCAAGCGCCGCGCGATGCTGGCCGCGCCGCGCAGGCTCACGTCCACATCGGGCATTTCCTGGCTGGCGAATTCGCTGGCGCTGTAAACGGACGCACCGGCTTCGCTCACCACCACCTTTTGCACCCCGCCCTGCCCGGCGTCCTGCTCCGATTTCTCCAGCAGCTTGATCAGCTCGCCCGCCAGCTTGTCGGTCTCGCGGCTGGCGGTGCCGTTGCCGATCGCGATCAGGTTCACACCATGCTTGCGGGCGATGCCGCCCAGCGTGTGCAGCGAGCCGTCCCAGTCGCGACGCGGTTCGTGGGGAAACACGGTGGCGGTGTCCACCAATTTCCCGGTGGCATCGACCACCGCCACCTTGACGCCGGTGCGAATCCCCGGGTCCAGCCCCATCACCACCTTGGGGCCGGCCGGTGCGGCCAGCAGCAGGTCGCGCAGGTTGTCGGCAAACACCTTGATCGCCACCGCCTCGGCGCTCTCCCTCAGGCGGGCGAACAGGTCGCGCTCGCCAGACAGACTGAGCTTGACGCGCCAGGTCCAGGCCACGCACTTGCGCAACAAATCGTCGGCTGCGCGGTTTTTGTGGCTCCAGCCCAAGTGCAGCGCGATTCGGCCTTCGGCCAGCGAGATCACCGGCGCCGGCTTGCCGCCCTTCGCTGGCATCGGTTCGGGTTCGGGCAGCACCAGCTTGCCATCGAGGATTTCCAGCGCGCGGCCTCGAAACACCGCCAGCGCGCGGTGCGAAGGCACGCGGTTGATGGGTTCGTCGTAATCGAAGTAGTCGCGAAACTTGGCCACGTCGGGGTGGTTTTCATCCTTGCCGGCCACCAGCTTGCTCTGCAACAGCCCCTCGGTCCACAGCCATTCCCGCAGGTTCTGCAGCAACTTGGCGTCTTCGGCCCAGCGCTCAGACAGGATGTCGCGCACGCCGTCGAGCACGGCCGGCACGGTGGAGAAGTCAGCGCCGGGTTTGCCGTCGTCGAGCACCTCGGGCTCGCGTTTGAAAGCTTCGGCCTGCACCACCGGGTCCAGCGTTGGGTCGGCCCAAAGCTTGTCGGCCAGCGGCTCGATGCCGAACTCGCGCGCGATCTGGCCTTTGGTGCGGCGCTTTTGCTTGAACGGCAGGTACAGGTCTTCCAGCTCCTGCTTGGTCGGCGCGGTGGCGATGGCTCGTCGCAGCGCGTCGGTGAGCTTGCCTTGTTCGTCGATCGTTTTCAGCACCGTTGCGCGCCGGTCTTCCAGCTCGCGCAGGTAGGTGAGGCGGTGTTCGAGTTCTCGCAGCTGGATGTCGTCCAGCCCGCCGGTGGCTTCCTTGCGGTAGCGGGCAATGAATGGCACGGTAGCGCCGCCGTCGAGCAGCGCCACGGCGGCCTCAATCTGGTGCACTGCCGCCCGGATTTCTTGTGCGATCTGCGCGATGATTTTTTGCATGGCGAAAAAAATGGCACCGTTCGGTGCCAAAAAAAGGCACCTTGCGGTGCCGTTTGAGAATGACAGGCCTCAGTTTGCCACAGCCTGCGCTGCTCATCTGCTCAGGCCCAGAGCACCTTTCGCTTGTTCACGTACCAGGTCTCCATCTGCGGTTCGGCCATGTGCTCGATGCGAGCACGTTTGATTTTCATCGTGGGGGTTAGACAACCGTTTTCGATGCTCCATGGCTCTTTGGCGACCACGATCATCTGCAGCCGCTCATAGTCGGCCACCTGGCCATTGAGCGCATCGAGCAGTTGACCGAATTCCTTCTCCACCTCTTGCCGCAAGGCGGCTTCGTGCTGGCGCGGGCGCAGGGCCTCGGCCAACACCACCAAGGCGTAGGCAGACGCCTGACCAACCCCGGAGACGATGGACATCTCGACCATGGGGTGCGCGTTGATGAGGTTCTCAATCGGGGCCGGCGCCACGTATTTTCCCTTGGCGGTCTTGAACTGCTCCTTGGCGCGGCCGGTGATCTTGAGCAGGCCGTTGGCGCGGATTTCACCCAGATCGCCGGTGCGGAAAAAGCCGTCTTCGGTGAAACACTGCGCACTCAACTCGGGCTGCTTGTAGTAGCCCACCAGTTTCCCGGGTGACTTGACCTGGATCTCGCCCTCCGCACTGATGCGACCCTGCACCCCCGCCAGCGCCACGCCCACATAGCCAGGCGCATTTTGCGCGTCGTTGGAGGTGAACGAGTAGGCGAAGTCTTCGGTCATGCCATAGCCTTCGTTCAGGTTCAGGCCGAGCCGCTTGTACCAGGCAATCAGATCGGCCGGGATCGGTGCCGAACCGCTGCCCGCAAACTTCACCTGCTCCAGACCCAGGCCGGTGAGCACCTTGCGCCCGACGATGCGACCCAGTATCGGAATACCCAGCAGCCGGCTGAGCTTCTTCGGCGGCATCTTGGTAAAAACGCCCTGCTGGAACTTCAGCCACAGGCGAGGCACCGAAATGAAAGCGGTGGGCCGTGCGCGCTGCAGGTCGGCCAGGAAGGTATCGAGCGACTCGGCAAAGAAGATGTGCATCTGCCCGTCGATCAAAGAGCCGCACTCGATCCAGGCGCGCTCGAAGATGTGGGCCAGCGGCAGGTAGGACAGCACGCGGATATCCCCTTGCACATTGCTGCGCAGGCTGGCGGCGATGCCGGTGGCGGCGGCCGAGGCGCTGGCAAAGCTGTGCATCACGCCTTTGGGCGTGCCGGTGGAGCCCGAGGTGTACATCAGCAGCGCCAGGTCGTCGGCGCCGCGCGCGGGCTGGCCGGTGACGGGCTCGGTGCGCGCCACGATCGCGTCCCAGGTCTCGAAGTCGGTCTCGGGGGCGAGCGGAAACGCGATGCACGGCAGCTCGGGCGACACGCCAGGCGCCTGGTGGGGCCAGGTGTCGAGCTTGCCCACAAACAGCAGGCTGGCCTCGCTGTGCTCCAGCACGTATTTCACCGTGTCCGCGATTTCGGTCGGGAAGATCGCCACGGTGGTGTGGCCGGCCATCCAGATGGCGATCTCCGCCATGATGAAGTGGGCGCAGTTTTTCGACAGGATGGCGATGCGCGAGCCGGGCGCAAAGCCCTGGGCCTGCAGGTGCGTGGCCATGCGCCGCGACTGGTCCATGACCTGGGCCCAGGTGTAGTCCACCACCTGACCATTGCCAGTGGGTTGGGTCAGGAAGACCCGGCTGGCCTGGGCCTTCTCGTGTTGGTAGATGTGGTCAAGCAGCAATTTCTCGTGGGTCATGGAAGACGCTCGGTTGGGTGGTGGTGTTGGTCATTGGATGGCCTGGCGCGAGTTGACACAACGCGGTAAACACCCTTTACAGTGGCCGCGCTTTGCTGTCAGCTGTCAGCTGGGGCGTCGCGTTCAAGCGCTGCGAAGTGCCGTGCGCAGTCTTACCCCAACATCGGGCCGCTCGGCAAACGGATCGACTGGGTTGGTGGCGGCGAGGATGGCGTCCATGCGGGTCTGTACATTGCCCAGTGCGCGCGGGTGGCTATAGATGTAGAACTGGTCGGCTGCAGCGGCGTCAAACACCATCTGCGCCACCTGGGCGGCGCTCACCTTGCCCGAGCTCACCGCTTTGGCGCCCATGGCCTGGCCAATCAGCTGGCTTTGCGTGGGCTGTTCGTCTGCCATGCCCGCTGGGCGGTTGCGCTCGCTGTGGCTGATGCCAGTGGGCACGAAGTACGGACACAACACGCTGGCGCTGACCTGGTCGGTGACGAGTTTCAAGTCTTGGAAAAGCGTTTCAGACAGACTCACCACCGCGTGTTTGCTCACGTTGTAGATGCCCATGTTGGGCGCGTTGAGCAGGCCTGCCATGCTGGCGGTGTTGACGATGTGACCTTGGTAGGACGGGTCGGCCTGGGCGGCGGCCAGCATCATGGGTGTGAACAGCCGCACGCCGTGCACCACGCCCCAGAGGTTGACGCCGAGCACCCATTCCCAGTCAGCCACCGAGTTCTCCCAGATCAGCCCGCCCGAGCCCACGCCGGCGTTGTTGAACACCAAATGCGGCGCGCCAAAGGTCTGCTTTACCTCGGCAGCCAGGGCTTGCATCTGCGCGGCATCGGACACATCGACCCGGCGCGCCATCACCTTGGCGCCGGCGACCCGCATCTCGGCCTCGGCGGTATCCAGCGCGTCTTGCTGCACATCGACCAGCACCAGGTTCATGCCGTGCGCCGCGCCGATGCGCGCGCATTCCAGGCCGAAGCCCGAGCCAGCGCCGGTGAGCACGGCGGTTTTGTTCTTGAAGTCTCGGATCATGTTGTGGTTTCCTGGAGATTGGTGTGCTGGGGGTGGGTGTGCTGACTCAGGGGCGAAGCATTTCGATGTGCTCGATGCCGTCTTCGAGGTAAAGATCGCCTTGCGGCTCGAAGCCGTACTGGCGGTAAAAACCTTGTAGGTGCGCCTGGGCGCCGATGCGAAGGGGCTGAGGCCCCCAAAGGTTCTGCACCTGAGCGATGGCCTCAGCCATCAAGGCGTGACCCGCGCGCGTGCCGCGCACCTGCGCTGAGGTCGCCACGCGGCCGATGCTCGCTTCGGGAAATGCCAAGCCAGCGGGCACCAGGCGCGCGTAGGCGAGCAATTCAACCCCTTCGCTGTCTTCAGGCGAAGCGCCCAGCAGGTGCAGGCAGGCCGGGTCCAGACCGTCCATGTCTTGAAACACACAAGCCTGTTCCACCACGAACACAGCCGAGCGAAGTTGCAGCACGCGGTACAGATCGGCAGCCTTCAGCGTGGCAAATGGCCGGCAGCGCCATCGCAGGCGCTGTGTGGTGACAACGCTCAAGCACGCACCTCTTTCAGCACAAACCCAATGCGCGGGAAATGCACATGCAGGCGGCCAGCGCGGTCGTCTTGGCGCTCCAGTGTGTAGCGGGTGCGGGTGGCAGCGCGCAGGATGCCTTCGGTGGGCTCGGTGCCAAAGGCATCGGCGGCGATGCTGACGTAGCTGCCCAGGGCGATGCCGTGTTCGTCTTGGAACGCTTCGTCTTGCAGCGGCACCGGCTCGGCGGCGGCCGCCACCGCGATGGCTTCGGTCGCCGTGAATTTGGCGATGGTGCCGTGACCGATGGCGGCCAGGCGGTCCATCCAGTCGATCACGCCCGGTGCTGCATCCAGAATACCCGCCATCGCGGGGTTGACCACCCGGCTGAACCACAGCGGGTGGTAAGCGGCGAAGTCAGCCACGCAGGGCACATCGCCCAGCAAAAACGGTTGCTCGTCGAGCATGTTGGCCAGGCGGCGCAGGTAGCTGCGATAAGCGGCACTGGCGTCGCCCGGGCGCAGGCTGGTCATGTTGGTGCGCATCGCACCGCGGTCGGCAGCGAAGGCTTGCGCGGCCTCGGGTGACTGGCCGGCGAACAGCGCCGCCGCGCCCTTGGGACTGAGGTTGTGCCCCATCGCAGCCCAGAACAAGGTGCTGTCGGCCCACTGCGCCAGCACCCGGGCCACCCCTTTGAGTTGGGGCGGGTACAGCGTGGGTTCGGTCTGATGGTCTTCCAGCACATCGCAGATCAGCGCCGTGTCGCAATAGATGTCGGCACCAATCTGCAGAAAAGGCGTGCGCCGGTAGCCGCCGGTCAGCGCCAGCACGTCGGGCTTGGGCATGATGCGCGGGATGATCACGCTCTGCCAGGGGAGCTGTTTGTGGCCCAGGATCAGGCGCACTTTTTCCGAGAACGGCGAGGTGGGGTAGTGGTGGAGGATGAGTGTGGTCATGGTGTTTCAAAGTCTCCGTTTGGGCTGAGCTTGTCGAAGCCTCGCGCCTGCGCTGGGGCAAGTCCTTCGGCAGGCTGAGGGCGAACAGGTGCCCGCCGAATCATGTGGGAATCGCTCGCGCGATGATGGTGTCGAAACCGGTGCCGGCACCCAGCGAGCCGAAGCTGTGGCCCCAGTGCCCGGCCAGTCGCGACTCGCAGAATGCGCCGAACACGGCGGCCGGTGCGGTTTGGGCCAGCAGCGCGGCCTGCACCGCCAGTGCCACGTCTTGCGCGAGGCGGCGCGCTTCGATCTCGGTGGACATTTCCTCCACGCGGATCGGCAGGGTGTTGGCCAGGTGGTCCAGCGCGCGGTGCATGCCACGCGCTGGGGCCAGCTCGTGGGCCAGCGCGGCGGCGGCATCGGCCTTGCGCAAGACGCGCAGCAGGTCCAGCGCCATCATGTTGCCCGCGCCCTCCCAGATGCTGTTGAGCGGCATTTCGCGGTAAATGCGCGCCATGACGCCTTCGCCGCCCTCTTCCACATAGCCGTTGCCACCCAGGCATTCCATGGCCTCCTGGGCGAAATGGCTGCCGCGTTTGCAGATCCAAAATTTGGCCACGGGGGTGAGCAGGCGCTGCATCATGCGTTCGTGAGCGTCATCGGGTCGGTCGAAACTGCGCGCCAGACGCAGGGCCAGCGCGGTCGCGGCCTCGGATTCGAGCGCCAGATCGGCCAGCACGTTTTGCATCAGCGGCTGGTCGATCAACGCCTTGCCGAAGGCCTGGCGTTGCGCCGTGTGGTTCAGGGCCAGCGAGAGCGCGTGGCGCATCAGCCCGGCGGTGCCCAGGGCGCAGTCGAGCCGGGTCATCGTGCCCATGGCCAGAATCTGCGGCACGCCTCGCCCCTCTTCGCCCACCAGCCAGGCGCTGGCGCCGACGAACTCCACCTCGGAACTCGCATTCGCCTGGTTGCCCAGCTTGTCTTTCAGACGCTGGATGAACAGCTGGTTCAGCGAACCATCGGGCAAGACGCGCGGCAAGAACAGGCAGCTCAGGCCCGAAGGCGTCTGGGCCAGGATCAGAAAGGCGTCGCACATCGGGGCCGAGAAGAACCACTTGTGACCCGTGACGCGAAAACGCTGGCCCCAGCCATCTTCGCCATCGAGCACCGCTTGCGTCGTGTTGGCACGCACGTCCGAGCCGCCCTGCTTCTCGGTCATGCCCATGCCCATGGTCACGCCGGGCTTGTCTTTCCACAGGGTCAAGGCTGGGTCGTAGGCGCGGCTGGTGAGTTGCGGCGCCCAGTCGCGGTAGAGGGCGGCGTTGTCTTGCAGCGCCGGCGTGACCGCGTAGGTCATGGAAATCGGGCACAGGATGGACAGTTCCAGCTCGGTGAAGAGCATGAAACCCGCAGCTCGCTTCAAATGGGGGTGGCCTGCGGTTTTCTCTGCCTGCGCAAACGGCGTGCCGTGCAGACCCGCTGCCGTCGCCTCGGTCATCAGCGCGTGGTAGCTCGGGTGAAACTCCACCCGATCAATGCGCCGCCCAAACCGATCGTGGCTCTGGAGCTGCGGCGTGAACACATTCGCCAGCCGCGCGTGTGTCTGCATGGCCGCACTGCCCACGCGCTCGCCCAGCGCTTGCAGCGGTGCGGTGTCCAAGGCTGGTGCGTTGAACGCCAGCGCGGACCGCAAGGCGCGGTTGCCGTCGAACAAGTTGACATTCACCAGCGGCGCGGGCTGGTTGAAAACTTCGTGTGTGGCGGTCATGGAAGTTCCAGACAGAAGTGAGCAAGTGACTCTGCATGAGAGAGGGGAAGCCCGACCCAGGCCACCGCAGAACCGGCTCTGCCGGGCTGCCAGTGGCGCCCCCTGGCGGGGCCACTGGCAGCCCGGCGGGGGGTGAATCAGAGTTTCACGAGCTGCTTGCCAAAGTTCTTGCCTTTGAGCAGACCCAGAAACGCCTCAGGCGCTGCGGCAATGCCCTCGGCCACCGTCTCGCGCGGACGCAGCTTGCCGGTGGCGACCAGGGTGCCCAGTTCGGTCAGCGCTTCGGGCCAGACTTCCATGTGCTCGCTGACGATGAAGCCCTCGATCTTCAGGCGGTTCACCAGGATCAGGGCCGGGTTGGTCAGCGGCAGCGGCTGGCCGTCGTAGCCGGCGATCATCCCGCACACCGCAATGCGGCCAAACGCGTTCATGCGCAGCAGCACCGCGTCCAGGATCATGCCGCCCACGTTTTCGAAGTAGCCGTCAATGCCGTCCGGGCAATGTTCCTTGAGCGCCTTGGCCAAGGAGTACATGTCCTTGTGCAGTTTGTAGTCGATGCAGGCGTCAAAGCCCAGTTCATCGACCGCGTATTGGCATTTCTCCGGACCACCGGCAATGCCCACCACCCGACAGCCACGCGCTTTGGCCAGGGCGCCAAACGCGCTGCCCACCGCGCCGGTGGCGGCGCTGATGACCACCGTCTCGCCGGCCTTGGGGTTGATGATCTTGACCAGGCCGTACCAGGCGGTCACGCCCGGCATGCCGACCGCACCCAGGTAGTGCGACAGCGGCACATGGGTGGTGTCGACCTTGCGCAGCGCGCCGGGTTGTGTGGCATCGACCACGCTGTACTGCTGCCAGCCGCCCATGCCGACCACCTGGTCGCCGACGGCCAGCTTGGGGTGCTTGGACTCGACCACTTCGCCCACGGTGCCGCCGATCATGACTTCGCCCAGGCCCTGCGAGGCGGCGTAGCTCTTGCTGTCATTCATGCGCCCGCGCATGTAGGGGTCCAGGCTCAGGTAATGGTGTTTGACGAGCACCTGGCCATCTTGCAGCGCAGGCGTCTCGGTGCTCACCAGCTTGAAGTTGTCGGCGGTGGCTTCGCCTTGTGGGCGGTTATCCAGCACGATTTGTTGGTTAGACGGCATGTGAATGTCTCCAGGTTGTGAAAAGGTTTCAGGGTTGAACGGAGCGGCGCAGGGTGGGCAGGCCGACGCCAGCGGCATCAAAGCCCCCGTCGACCGCCAGCACCTGGCCATTCATGTAGCTGGCCTCGGCGCTACAGAGGAAACCCACCACCTGGGCGATTTCTTCTTCGGTACCGTAGCGGGCCAGGGGAATCGTGTCGTGGTAATCGGCGCGAATGGCTGGCGAATGCACCTTCTTCGCCATCGCGGTGTCCACCGGGCCAGGCGCCACGGCGTTGACGCGGATGCCGGCGTTGCCGTACTCCACGGCCTGTTGCTTGGTCAGGTGGATCAGAGCGGCCTTGGAGGTGCCGTAGGCCACGCGCAACGTGCTGGCGCGCAGACCAGAAATGGACGCGATGTTGACCACCGCGCCGCCACCCTGCGCCAGCATGGTGGGCGCCACGGCCTGGGTGCAGAGAAACGGACCGTCCAGATTGACCGCCATCACCCAGCGCCACTCCTCGAAGCTGGTCTCACCAATCGGCTTGAACGTGGCCACACCAGCGTTGTTCACCAGCGCATCGATGCGGCCAAAGGCCTCCACCGTCTTGCGCACCGCCGCGCTCACCTGCGCCGGGTCGGACACATCGGTGGGCAGCGCCAGCACCCGGATGGCCTGCTCGCCCAGCGCGTCTTGGAGATGGGCTGCGGCCTGGGTCAGCGTGTCGGCGTCAATGTCGGTCAGCGCCACGCGGTAACCGCGGTCCAGAAACCACCGAGCAATCGCCAGACCGATGCCGCGCGCTGCACCCGTGACCAAGGCAACAGGAACAAACGGTGATGGATTCATGGGTTCAATCGGTCGATATGCGGTTCAGCGCCTGGGCGCTGCCGGGGCCAACCGGCAGGCGGGTCACAAATTTGAAGGTGCCGGTGGCATGGCAGCACAGTTTGCCCGCTGCGTCAAAGATGCTGGCCTCGGTGAAAGCCAGGGTAGCGGTGCGGTGCAGCAGCTTGCCCTTGGCGATCAATGGGCCCTTGGCCGCGCGCATGAAACTGGTTTTCATCTCGATGGTGACGCAGCCCATGGCGGGCTCGACCGAGCGTGCCGCGTGGGCCATGACGACGTCCATCAGCGTCATGCTGGCCCCGCCATGCACCACGTCAAAGGAGTTGAGGTGCGCGTGGGCTGGCACAAAGGCGATATCGGCTTCGCCGCCTTCCATGCGTAGCAACTCAAAGCCGAGCAGTTCGACAAAGGGGATGTGGACAGAGAATTCCATGGATGCTCATCTACCCACCAGTGACCACAGACACACCGCCGTCCACCGCCAGCCACTGGCCCGTGATGTGCTT
>JBLIJY010000015.1:0-16083 GCA_047636095.1 Hydrogenophaga sp.
CAACCGAGTTCAAATCGATCGAGGTGCATGTGCCCGAGACGATTACCGTGGGCGAGCTGGCCCACAAGATGAGCCTGAAGTCTTCCGAGGTGATCAAGGCGTTGATGAAAATGGGCCAGATGGTCACCATCAACCAGCCGCTGGACCAAGATACCGCCATGATCGTGGTGGAAGAGTTGGGCCACGTGGCGGTGGTGGCGGCGCTGGACGATCCAGAGGCCTTCACCGAAGAGGGTGTGCACCACGAAGGCGAGGCGCTGCCCCGCGCTCCGGTGGTGACCGTGATGGGTCACGTTGACCACGGCAAAACCTCGCTGCTGGACTACATCCGCCGCGCCAAGGTGGCGGTTGGTGAGGCTGGCGGTATCACGCAGCACATTGGCGCCTACCACGTGAAAACCGAGCGCGGCATGGTGTCGTTCCTCGATACCCCCGGTCACGAGGCGTTTACCGCCATGCGTGCCCGTGGCGCCAAGGCAACCGACATTGTGATTCTGGTTTGTGCTGCCGACGATGGCGTGATGCCGCAGACCCGGGAAGCCATCAAGCACGCCAAGGCGGCTGGAGTTCCGATGGTCGTGGCGCTGACCAAGATCGACAAGCCCGGCATCAATCTCAACAAGGTCCGAACCGAGCTGGTGGCCGAAGATGTCTTGCCCGAAGAGTTCGGTGGCGACGTGCCGTTTGTGGGTGTGTCCGCCAAGACCGGCGAGGGCATTGATGCGCTGCTGGAGCAAGTGCTTCTGCAGGCCGAGGTGATGGAGCTCAAGGCGCCAGTGGATGCGATGGCCAAGGGCCTCGTGATCGAAGCCCGTCTGGACAAGGGCCGGGGCGCTGTTGCCACGGTGCTGGTGCAAAGCGGCACACTCAAAACCGGCGACGTGGTGCTGGTTGGTCAAACATCGGGCCGCGTGCGCGCCATGCTGGATGAGAACGGCAAGTCGATCAAAGAAGCTGGGCCCTCCATTCCGGTTGAAATTCAGGGCTTGTCGGCAGTGCCGCAGGCCGGTGACGACTTCATGGTGATGACCGACGAGCGCCGTGCGCGCGAAATCGCGACCTACCGTGCTGGCAAGTTTCGCAACACCAAGCTGGCTAGGCAACAGGCAGCCAAGCTGGAGACCATGTTCGCCGACCTCAGTGCTGGCGAGGTCAAGGTGGTGCCCATCATCGTCAAGTCCGATGTGCAGGGCTCGCAAGAAGCGCTTTCCAGCTCGCTGCTGAAGCTCTCGACCGACGAGGTCAAGGTGCAGGTGGTGTTCGCGGGCGTTGGCGGCATCAGCGAGAGCGATGTCAACTTGGCCATCGCTTCCAAGGCACTCATCATCGGTTTCAACGTGCGCGCCGACGTGGGTGCGCGCAAGTTGGCCGAAGGCAACGATGTTGACCTGCGCTACTACAACATCATTTACGACGCGGTCGACGAACTCAAGGCTGCCATGTCGGGCATGCTGGCGCCGGAAAAGCGCGAAGAGATCATCGGTTCGGCCCAGATCCGTACCGTGTTCGTGGCCTCCAAGATCGGTACGGTCGCGGGCTGTATGGTCACTGCCGGCCAGGTCACACGCGGTGCGCATTTCCGATTGCTGCGCGACAACGTGGTGATCTACACCGGCGAGATCGACACGCTCAAACGCGAGAAAGACGACGTGCGCGAAGTCAAAGAAGGCTTTGAGTGCGGTATCAAGCTCAAGAACTACAACGACATCAAAGAAGGCGATCAGCTCGAATTCTTTGATGTCAAGGAAGTGGCGCGCACGCTGTAAGCGATTTAGACCATGGCCCGAAAGTCTTCCAAGCCCAACCGCGGTTTTCAAGTGGCTGACCAGATCCAGCGCGATCTGGCCGAGCTGATCGCGCGCGAGTTGAAAGACCGGCGCGTGGGTATGGTGACGATCAATGCGGTCGAAGTCACGCCAGACTATGCGCATGCCAAGGTGTTCTTCAGCCTGCTCACAGGCGACCCGGAAGAAACCCTGGCTGGCCTTAACGCCGCTGCCGGGTTTCTGCGCAGCGGGTTGTTCAAGCGCTTGCACATTCACACCGTACCAACCCTGCACTTTGTGTTTGACCGCACCACCGAGCGCGCAGCCGACATGAACGCCTTGATCTCCAAGGCTGTTGCATCCCGTTCAAAGGACGAGGAATAAAAATGCAGGGCCAACGCACCAGGGTGCAAAGGCGCCCTGTGCATGGGGTGCTGCTGCTAGACAAACCGCTGGGACTCTCCAGCAATCAGGCTTTACAAAAAGCCAAATGGCTGCTGCGCGCCGAGAAAGCTGGGCACACTGGCACGCTCGATCCGCTGGCTACCGGTGCGCTACCGTTGTGCTTTGGCGCTGCCACCAAGTTCAGCCAGCTGCACCTGGACGCAGACAAGACTTACGAAACTGTGGTTCGCCTGGGTGTCAAGACCACCACCGGAGACGCCGAAGGTGAGATCATCGCCATCCAGCCGGTGGCCTGTTCGCCAGGGCAGGTGGTCGAGGTGCTGGACCGCTTCATGGGCGAGATCGAACAGGTGCCGCCGATGCACAGCGCTTTGAAAAAAGACGGCAAAGCCTTGTACAAGTACGCCCGCGAAGGGGTGACGATCGAGCGCGAAGCGCGCCGCGTCACGGTCTATGACCTCGATTTGCTCGACATGCAGCTTGACGGCGACACACCCAGCCTGCGGCTTCGCGTGCGTTGCAGCAAAGGGACTTACATCCGAACGCTGGGCGAAGACATTGGCGAGGCGCTGGGCTGCGGTGGGCACTTGAGCCTGTTGCGCCGCGTCGCCACGGGTCCCTTCATGGTCAACCAGTGCGTGACGCTAGACGCGCTGCAGGCCATGGGTGAGTCCGAGCGTGTCGGCTGCTTGCTGCCGGTGCCCATGCTGCTGCAAGACCACACCCCGGTCACACTCGACGAAGACAATGCCGCACGCTTTCTAAGTGGCGTGCGCCGGCGCGGCGCTTGGCCCAACCAGACCCAAGTGGCGGTGTACGGCCCAGCGCCAGGGGCCCGCCCCACCATCACCACCTTGCTCGGCATCGCCCACACGGCGGGCGGCGAACTCATCCCGGGGCGGCTGCTGAGCCCCATCGAAATCCAGCAAATCCTGAAAACTGAATCGGAACTCTCACCATGAGCAAACAAATCCGCAACATCGCCATCATTGCCCACGTCGACCATGGCAAAACCACCATGGTCGACCAGTTGCTGCGCCAATCGGGCACCTTCGCCGACCACGAGAAAATCGTGGACACGGTGATGGACAACAACGCCATCGAAAAAGAGCGAGGCATCACGATTTTGGCCAAGAACTGTGCCGTGACCTGGAAGGGCACCCACATTAACATCGTCGATACCCCCGGCCACGCGGACTTCGGTGGCGAAGTGGAGCGCGCCCTGTCCATGGTCGACAGCGTGGTGCTGCTGATCGATGCGCAAGAAGGCCCCATGCCGCAGACCCGTTTTGTGACCAAAAAGGCGCTGGCCCTCGGCTTGCGTCCGATTCTGGTGGTGAACAAGGTCGACAAGCCCGGCGCGCGTCCCGATTTCGTGGTGAACGCGGCCTTCGACCTGTTCGACAAGCTCGGCGCGACCGACGAGCAGCTTGACTTCCCCATCGTCTACGCATCCGGCATCAACGGCTGGACCTCGCTGGTTGAAGGCGAGCACGGCGAACAGTGGGGTCCGGACATGTCGGCCTTGTTTGACACGATTCTCAGCCATGTGCCGGCGCAGTCCGGTGACCCAGAGGCACCGCTGCAGCTGCAGATTTCAGCGCTGGATTTCTCCACCTTTGTCGGTCGCATCGGCGTGGGCCGCATCAGCGCTGGCACGATCAAGCCGATGATGGATGTGATGGTGATGGAGGGTCCAGACGGCAAAGCGGTAAAAGGCCGCGTCAACCAGGTGCTGACTTTCCAAGGTCTGGAGCGCGTGCAGGTGAGTGAAGCCGGGCCGGGCGATATTGTTCTGATCAACGGCATCAACGACATCGGCATCGGTGTCACCGTGACCGATTCGATCAATCCCATGCCGTTGCCCATGCTCAAGGTCGATGAGCCCACGCTGACCATGAATTTCTGCGTCAACACCAGCCCGCTGGCCGGGCGCGAAGGCAAGTACGTGACCAGTCGCCAGATCTGGGACCGCCTACAGAAAGAGCTGCAGCACAACGTGGCGTTGCGGGTGAACGAGACCGACGAAGAAGGCGTGTTTGAGGTGATGGGCCGAGGCGAGCTGCACCTGACTATTCTGCTGGAAAACATGCGCCGCGAAGGCTACGAACTGGCGGTGTCCAAGCCGCGCGTGGTGTTCAAGACGGTGGACGGTGAGAAGCACGAGCCGATCGAGCTGGTCACCGCCGACATCGAAGAACAGCACCAGGGCGGTGTGATGCAGGCGCTGGGCGAGCGCAAAGGCGAGCTGGCCAACATGGAGCCCGATGGCCGTGGCCGCGTGCGCCTGGAATACCGAATTCCGGCGCGTGGCCTGATCGGCTTCACCAACGAGTTCTTGAACCTGACCCGCGGTTCAGGCTTGATCTCTAACATCTTCGACAGCTACGAGGCCCACAAAGGCGACATCGGCAGCCGCAAGAACGGCGTGCTGATCTCGATGGACGATGGCGAGATCTTCACCTACGCGCTGGGCAAGCTCGACGACCGCGGTCGCATGTTCGTGCGCCCCAACGATCCGGTGTACGAAGGCATGATCGTTGGTATCCACAGCCGCGATAACGACCTGGTGGTCAACGCCACCCGCACTAAGCAGCTGACCAACTTTCGCGTCAGCGGCAAGGAAGATGCCATCAAAATCACGCCGCCCATCGACCTCACGCTGGAGTACGGTGTGGAATTCATCGAGGATGACGAGCTGGTCGAGATCACGCCGAAAAGCGTGCGCCTACGCAAGCGCTACCTGAAAGAGCACGAGCGCAAGCGCGCTTCGCGCGATTAAGGGTCAGCGCCAAGCCCATCTGCTGCCACGCCAAGTCCCATCTGTTGGGTGGCCGATCGGAGCATCGATGAACGAACGTTCCCCGCTGAGCCACACGCAGGCAGTCGCAATGATGGTCGCGGCGGCCTTCCTGTGGTCCATCGCCGGCGTCGTCACGCGCCAGCTGGAATCGGCGCAGCGCTTCGAAGTGACCTTTTGGCGCAGCGCATTCAACGTGCTCTCGCTGTTGCTGATCTTGCCGCTGTGGCGCGCGGCCAACCGCCGAGCCGAGCGCGTGATGAGCCGACCGGCGCCAGTGGCCCAGCGCTCGCCAGTGGCCGCGTTCTTGCATCGCCACTGGGGTTTGCTGCCCGAGTCGCCCGCGTTCTGGGTCTCAGGGCTGTGCTGGAGCGTGATGTTCACCGCCTTCATGGTGGCCCTGAGCTTCACCAGCGTGGCCAATGTGCTCATCATCATGGCGGTGGGTCCTTTGCTCACCGCTCTGTTGTCCCGGGTGGTGACGGGCCAACCGATGGCCTGGCGGGTCTGGATCACCATCGGTGTCGCTGGCGCCGGCATGGCCTACATGTACGGTGGCCAGATGCTGGCGCTGGTGAGTGGTGACAACACGCAAGCAAATGACCTGCTGATCGGCTCTTTGATTGCCCTGTGTGTGCCCGCGGCGGCGGCTGTCAACTGGACGGTGGTGCAGCGCAGCCAAAGCCATGGCGCGCGCATCGATCTGGTGCCATCGGTGTTGCTGGGTGCTGTGATTTCATCGCTGGCGACGCTACCGCTGGCCACCCCCTTTGCTGCCACCAGCAGCGACATCGGCTGGCTGGCGCTCCTGGGATTGTGCCAGCTGGCGATTCCCTGCTTGCTGGCGGTGACCGCTGCGCGGATGCTGAAGGCGCCTGAGGTGTCGCTGCTGGCTTTGCTCGAAGTAGTGTTCGGCATTCTCTGGCCCTGGCTCTGGGCCAATGAAGCACCAGGTGTCGAAGTGCTCACAGGTGGTGGTGTGGTGCTTGCTGCGTTGGTGATCAACGAACTGATGGGCTGGCGATCGCGCGCTGGCTCACCCCGTATCCAGGTGCTTGAAGCTGCCGCCGCCCGCCCCGAGCGCAGGTTCCATTCAGAGAAAAATCCATGACGACCCCATCCATCCCATCCAACGATGCCAGCGAACGCTTTGTGATCGCCGAGATCCGAGGCCGCGTCGGTTGCATCACGCTCAACCGTCCCCAGGCGCTCAACGCCTTGTCACTGGACATGATCCGCAGCCTGACCAGCACGCTGCAGCGCTGGCGCGATGACCCGATGGTGCTGGCGGTGGTGCTGCGTGGCATGGGCAAGCAAGGCCCGTTTGGCGCCTTTTGCGCGGGTGGCGACATCCGTTTTTTCCACCGGGCAGCGTTGGCTGGTGACGAAACGCTGGAAGCCTTCTTCACCGAGGAGTACACGCTCAACCACCTGATTCACACCTACGCCAAGCCCTTGATCGCCTTCATGGACGGCATCGTCATGGGTGGCGGCATGGGTATCAGCCAAGGTGCCAGCCTGCGGGTGGTCACCGAGCGCAGCCAGCTCGCCATGCCAGAGACCGCTATTGGTCTGTTCCCCGATGTGGGGGGCGGCTATTTTCTGAGCCGGTGCCCAGGGCGCGTGGGTGAGTACCTGGCCCTCACCGGGCGTGTGCTGGACGGCATGGCCGCGTTGGGCGTGGGCCTGGCCGATGCCAAGATGGACAGTGGGCGCTTGACTGGGCTGTGGGAGAGCTTGGGCAAGACGCCGTATGAGAGTGGTGAGGCCGTGCAGCGCTGGTGCGAGACCCACACGCAGAAAATTGCGCCTCGCGCCGATGTGCTGGGGGTGGGCGCGCGCGCGCGCATCGATCGGGTGTTTGCGCTGGACAGTGTGTCTGCCATCGTGAGTGAGCTTGAAGCAGCAGACAGCGACGATTGGTGCCGCGACACGGCGGCCCTGCTGCGCAAGCGCTCACCACTGATGCTGCACGTGGTGCTCGAACAAATCCGGCGTGCCCGCGCCCTGGGCCTGGCCGACAACCTGCGCATGGAGCGCGATATGGTGCACCGCTGTTTTCACCTGCGCCCTGGCGCTGCGGGGGAAACGGTGGAGGGCATCCGCGCCTTGGCGATCAACAAAGACCATGCCCCGCGCTGGAATCCAGCGCTCATCGAAGAGGTGACACCGGCCATGGTGGCGCCGTTCTTTGACAGTCCTTGGGCTGAAAACACCCATCCTTTGCGCGCACTTGCCTGACATTTCAGATCGTCAACGCGGCAGCTGAAGGCCTTTCATTATATGAAAAGCAATAATTTGTTGCAGTCATGTAGATGAAACTTTATAATGAAAGACTAAGTTCAACCCAACGCCTTGTTGGTTGAGCGGCTGGTCAACTTGTTGCAGCAGCGTTCGTTTTCTCCAGGTCGTTGGATGTGCTCCCGCATTCACCGACACCGTGCGTCGGTGTTTTAACGACCAACGAAGGAGAAAACCCCCATGAAAAAAAATCCCTATCTCGTGCTTGCCACCCTCAGCGCCGCTGTGTTGCTGGGCGCTTGCGGAAAAAAGGAAGAAGTCCCGGCCGTCGCAGCCCCCGCAGCTTCTCCAGTGGCTGAGGCCCCTGCCGCCGCCTGCGGCAAGGTCACGGTGGCCAACATGAACTGGCAGTCCGCTGAGGTGTTGGCGAACATCGATGACATCATTCTCAGCAAGGGGTACGGCTGCGAAGTGGAATTGGTACCGGGCGACACCATGCCCACCCTGACCGCCATGATGGAAAAGGGCCAGCCCGACGTGGCGCCCGAAGCCTGGGTGAACGCGGTGCGTCAGCCCTTGGATGCGGCGGTGAAAGAAGGCAAGCTGCACTACGGTGCTGAGGCGCTCAAAGATGGCGGTATCGAAGGCTGGTGGATTCCAAAGTTTGTGGCTGACGCCAACCCCGACATCAAGACCATTGATGACGCGCTGAAGCGCCCAGATCTGTTCCCATCGATAGAGAACAAGGGCAAGGGTGCAGTGCACAACTGCCCTTCAGGATGGGCCTGCCAGATCGCCACTGGCAACGCCTTCAAGGCTTGGGATGCGGCAGCCAAAGACTTTGTGTTGCTGGATACCGGCTCCGCCGCCGGCTTGGATGGCTCGATTGCCAAAGCCAACGAGCGCAAGGAAGGCTGGCTTGGCTATTACTGGGCACCGACCTCCATCCTGGGCAAGTACGACATGGTGAAGCTTGACGCCGGCGTGCCGCACGACAAAGAAGCTTGGGACGCCTGCAATTCCAAGACCGAATGCGACAAGCCGGTCAAAAATGACTGGACACGCGCTGAGGTCTACACCGTCATGACCGACCGCTTCCAGAAGGCAGGCGGCCCCGCCGTGGACTACCTGAAGACCCGTTCTTGGGGCAATGACACAGTCAATGCATTGCTGTCCTGGATGAGCGACAACCAGGCCACCGGCGCCGATGGTGCGACGCACTTCCTCAAGACCCAGCCCGAAATCTGGACCGCGTGGGTTTCGCCTGAGGCTGCAGAAAAGATCAAGGCCAGTCTCTGATCCCGGGCGTTTGAAAACGTCACACCCACGCTGTGAGCAGCGTGGATCTTCATGGCGGCAAGAGTCTTTGGTGTGCACAGCCCCAAGACTTTTGACCGCCAATTTCGTATCCAAAGACAAGGAGTCACATGTCTTGGCTGACTGAATTTCCCTCTCTGGGCTCAGAGACCTTGAGCGCCATGCGCCGCGCCATTGACGGCGCCTTCCGTACCTTCACCCGCGAATACGGTGAGCCGCTGGAGCGGTTGTTTGACCCGCTGCGCGACTTCCTGCTGTTCTCCGAGCGCCTGCTCACCCAGTCGCCCTGGCCGCTGGTTGTTGGCGTTATCGCACTGATCGCCTGGCTGGCTTCTCGTTCCTGGAAGATCGTGGTCGGTACCGTCCTCACCCTACTGGCCATTGGCTACTTCGGTATGTGGGACGACACCATGAAGACGGTCTCGATGATCTTCGTTTGTACGGTGGTGGCACTGGCCGTGGGGCTGCCCATCGGCATTTTGATGAGCCGCTGGGACCGCCTGCAAAGAATCATCAACCCCTCGCTCGACGTGATGCAGACCATGCCCAGTTTTGTCTACCTGATTCCGGTGGTGATGCTGCTGGGGATTGGCCGCGTGCCCGGGCTGATTGCCGTGGTGATCTACGCCATTCCGCCGGTGATCCGTTTCACCAACCTGGGTATTCGCCTGGTGGACAAAGACCTGCTGGAGGCAGCCGATGCGTTCGGCTCGTCCGTTTGGCAGAAGATGACCAAGGTGCAGCTGCCGCTGGCGCTGCCGACCATCATGGCGGGCGTGAACCAGACCATCATGCTGTCGCTGGCCATGGTGGTGATCGCCTCCATGATCGGCGTGCAAGGCCTGGGCCAGCCGGTGCTCAAGGCGATTTCCAACCAGTACTTCACCATGGGTGTGCTCAATGGTTTGGCCATTGTGGGCATCGCTATTATTTTTGACCGCGTGTCGCAGGCCTATGGCAAGCGGCTGCAAAAACACCTGGAGGTGGTCCATGGCTGAAGCACTCGCTACAAACCGAACATCCGCCGAACCCTCGTTATCGATATCCACCGTATCGCCGACACCGGTGGCGCTGGCCACCAGCGCTGCATCTTCGAGCGTCGGCATCTCGGTTCGCAAGCTCTACAAGATCTTCGGCCCCACGCCAGAGAAATTCCTGGAGCCGGTGCAAAACGGCATGACCAAGCAGGAGCTGCGCGATGTGCACGGTCATGTGCTGGGCCTGCGCGACATCAACATCGACATGCCCGCGGGTGGCATCCAGGTGGTGATGGGACTCTCAGGTTCGGGCAAGAGCACGCTGATCCGTCACATCAACCGCCTGATCGACCCGACCGCGGGCGAGATGCTGGTGGGCGAGCAGGACGTGGTGAAGATGAATCATGCCGAGCTGCTGAAGTTTCGGCGCGAGCAGACCGCCATGGTGTTCCAGAAGTTTGCGCTTTTCCCGCATTACACCGTGCTGGAGAACACCGAGTACGGGCTGGAAGTGCAGGGCATCAGCAGCAAAAAACGCCGAGAGCGTGCGCTGAAATGGGTTGAGCGGGTGGGTTTGAAAGGTTACGAGGATAACTACCCGAATCAGCTCTCGGGTGGCATGCAGCAGCGCGTGGGCTTGGCGCGCGCGCTGACCAACGACGCCCCCATTTTGCTGATGGACGAGGCGTTTTCCGCGCTCGATCCGCTGATCCGCAGCGACATGCAAAGCGTGCTGCTGGACCTGCAGCAGGAGATTGGCAAGACCATCGTCTTCATCACCCACGATTTGGATGAAGCCCTGCGGCTGGGTGACAAAATTGCGATTTTGCGCGACGGCGAAGTGGTGCAACAAGGCACGGGCCAGCAAATTGTGCTCAAGCCGGCCAACGATTACATCGAGAGCTTTGTGCGCGATGTGAACCGGGGCCGTGTGATCCGCTGCCGCACGCTGATGGTGCCCGGCGCCAGGGTCGAGGGCCCCGACATCGATCCCAGCCTGGTCATCGAAGAGGCCGCGCGCCAGCTCAGCGTGGAGAGCAAGGAGGCGGCCAACGTGGTCACCTCCAAAGGCAAGCACTTGGGTGTGATCACCATGAGCGACATCATTGGCGCCATCGTGCCGCCGACGGCTGAGCAGGTGGCTGAGCAGCAGGCCTGAAGGTGCTTGCGCTCAGCAAAAAACTGGCCTTTCAGGCCAGTTTTTTGTGCACGAGGTGAAAACCGCAGCTCGGATCAGGCCACCCGAATCAGCTTCTTGTTGACAAACTCGTGGATGCCCGCGGCCGAGAGTTCGCGGCCGTAACCTGAGTTCTTTACGCCGCCAAACGGCAGATCGGGCATGGAGACGGCGGCCGAGTTGATGAACACCATGCCGGTGTCGATGTGTTGGGCCACCCGCTCGCCGCGCACAGCATCTTGCGTGAATACCGAGCCCCCCAATCCAAACGGCGAGTCGTTGGCCAGGGCAATGGCTGCCGCCTCATCGGGAACTTTGAAGAACAGCGCCACCGGGCCAAAGAACTCTTGCGAATAGGCCGGGTTGTCGGCGCTGATGTCACACAGGATGGTGGGCTGCATGAAGGCCCCCTCAAGGTCTGGAATTCGCTTGCCCCCCATCAGCGCGCTCGCGCCGTGCGACAGCGCCGCGTGGACCTGTTCAAGCAACTTGTCGAGTGCCGCATGGGACGACAGGGGTGCCAGCCGGGTCTTGCTGTCCATCGGGTCGCCAGGATGAAACGCAGTGAGTGCGGCGCGGAACTGTTCCAGGAATTGGTCGGCGATGGACTCGACCACGATGAAGCGCTTGGACGCGGTACAGGCCTGGCCGGCGTTACCCATGCGGCCACTGACAGCGTGTTTCACCGCGAGCGACAGATCGGCGTCGTCGAGCACGATGAAGGCATCGCTGCCACCGAGCTCCAGCGTTGTCTTTTTCAAGTTCGAGCCTGCGCGCGCTGCCACCACCGCGCCCGCCGCCTCACCACCGGTCAGCGCCACGCCGCGCACCCGCGGGTCGTCGATCAGCCGGGCCACCTGATTTTTGCTGGCAAACAGGTTGGTGTAGGCGCCCTTGGGTGCGCCTGCATCCTCAAACAGCTGCCCGATGGCGAGGGCGCACTGCGGTACGTTGGAGGCGTGCTTGACCATCACCACATTGCCCGCCATCAGGTTGGGCGCTGCAAACCGGGCCACCTGGTAGTAGGGATAGTTCCACGGCTCGACAACAAATATCACACCCAGTGGGCTGCTTTCCACCCGCGCTCTGGACTGTGCGACATCAAGCGATTCGGGCGCGAGAAAAGCCTCGGCGTTATCGGCGTAGTAGTCGAGGATGGCGGCACTCAGCTTGACCTCACCGACGCTTTGCGCGATCAGCTTGCCATTTCGCGCGTGGCCAGTTCGGCCAGCGGCTGCGCACGTTCGCGCATCAATTGCGCTGCTCGGGCCAGCACCGCCTTGCGTTCGGCAAACGAGGTTTGACGCCAGGTGTTCGAGAAACACGCGTGAGCAGCTTGCAGGCTGTGCTCCAGCTGGGCGTCGGTGATGTTGTCGAATCGCTGGACGGTTTCGCCAGTGAATGGATTGGTGCTCTGGTAGGCCATGGCAGGGGTCCCTGACAGCGGTGGAGGGATGACGCATGTGTTCATGCGCCGCGAAATGACCGGGCCAGGTACCTGCTTTGCTAAGGCCGCCTTTGTGTCCGAGCATCACCCAATAGCCTGACCATTTCCCAATGAGTCGCGTGTAGGAGGCCGCCGCAAGGGTTGCGCCCAGCCGCCGCCCCTAGGCCCGGGGCAGTAACCTTCATCGGTGGCGCGATTTCATCACCCGCTCGACCTCGCGCTTGCCTTCGCGCTCCTTGATGACGTCGCGTTTGTCGTGCTCGGCCTTGCCTTTGCCCAGCGCGATCTCGCACTTCACCTTGCCGTTCTTCCAATGCAGGTTGAGCGGCACCAAGGTGTAGCCTTTTTGCTCGACCTTGCCGATCAGTCGGCGAATTTGATCTTTCTGCAGCAGCAGCTTTTTGGTGCGCACCGAGTCTGGGCTGACGTGGGTGGAAGCGGTGTTCAGCGGGTTGATCTGGCAGCCGATCAGGAACAGCTCGCCGCCGCGAATCACCACATAGCCGTCGGTGAGCTGCACCTTGCCTGCGCGCAGGGCTTTCACCTCCCAGCCTTCCAGCACCATGCCCGCTTCGAAGCGTTCTTCGATGGCGTAGTTGAAAACCGCTTTCTTGTTGTCGGCGATGCGGGCGTCCACACCCTTGGTGGGTGCGACTTTGCTGGGCTTGGTGGACATGAGGTCTTAGATGCGGCCAGATCGGGCCAATACAATGCGATAACAGCGACTGCGCTGTCTGGGCGGCTCTTCCGAAAAAAATCAGGTGCCTTGCCCTTCAAGCGATTGTATGAAAACGATTCAGAAGTCTGTTTTGCTCTGGCACAGCCCCCACGAGATGTTCGCGCTGGTGACCGACGTGCCCAAGTACCCCAAATTCCTGCCTTGGTGCGACCAGGGCTTGGTGGTTGAGCGCCACGACACCGGGATGGTGGCCCAGGTGGGCATGTCCATTGGTGGGCTGCGCCAGACCTTCACCACCCGCAACACCCACGTGCAAGACCGACAGGTCCTGTTGCAGCTGGTCGATGGCCCTTTCTCCCAGCTCGAAGGCTGCTGGGACTTCACCCCACTGGGCGACGGCAGCCAGCGCGCATGCAAGATCGAATTTCGCCTGAAATACGGGTTTGCCAGCCAGACGCTGGCCCGGGTGGTGGGGCCGGTGTTCGACAAAATCGCTGGCAACTTGGTGGACGCGTTCGTGAAACGCGCCGATCAGGTTTACGGCGCATGAACATCGAACTGGCCTACGCCAGCGCGCCGCGCACGGTGCATACCCTGGCGCTGGTCGTGCCCGAGGCATGCACGCTGGATCAGGCACTGGCCGCCTCCGGCTGGCTGCAAGATTTTCCGGAGCTGGCCACGCTTCCCGCTGGCATCTGGAGCCTGAAGGCGGCGCGTGACGCGTTGCTGCGCGAGGGGGATCGGGTGGAGTTCTACCGCGCGCTTCGGGTGGATCCCAAGGTGGCGCGCCGGGAGCGCTTTGTGGGTCAGGGCAGCCGAGGCACTGGGCTATTCTCGCGCCGCCGACCAGGCGCCAAGCCCGGCTACTGAACCCGCGTTTGAGGATTTCAACCGCGCCCGCGCCAGCACCACCGGTCAGAGTGCGTTGCTGCCGCAGTTCGACTGGATGATCTCGTTGATGCGTTTCACTTCTGTAGCGCGCGCCGCGTCGTCCATGATTTCGCGCTCGCCCTTGGCGTTGGTGGTGGCCATGCGCACGCCCGACTCCAGCGTCGTCTTGCTGCGCTCGGCGCGCTCGCAGTTGTCCTGCCGTGCCTTGGCGAGCTTGTCCGCCTCGGCTTTTTTCTGTGCCTGTTCTTGCGCTTCGGCCTGTTTTTTCTTGGCTTCGAGTTGCTCGTCGCGACCGCTGATTTGCGGTGTGGCAGCGGGAACAGGTGCTGCAGCGGGTGCTGCCGCAGTGGCCGCGACAGGCGCGGCAGCCGCTGGCCCAGCGCGCTTGAGGATGTCTTTTTCGGGGATGCTCGGTGGTGGTGGCGTGTCGGAATACACCTTGCGTCCCGAGCCATCCAACCACTGCCACTGTGCAACAGCGCCGGTGCAAACCAGGATGGTGGCTACAGCCAACAGGATGCTGCGCCAGGCGAAAACGGGCGGGTTTGAAAAATTCATGCGCGCAGTGTAGCCGCGCCATTTGGCGCCCTGTGAGCTGGCGCGGGACAGCCGTGAAGCGCTACCGGACCGGCGGTGTTTTTGTTGGCGTTCGGCGGGCCTTCACCCGACGCGCGCCATCGCGCGCACGGCGGTCGGTCAGCCAGCGCCCGTCAGGGGCAAGGCTACAATCGATCTTTTGGAGCTTCACCCATGCGCCTACTCGGCAAAGCGCTCACCTTCGACGACGTTCTTCTGGTGCCCGCGTACTCCCAAGTCCTGCCCAAAGACGCGTTGCTGGCGACCCAGTTTTCACGCAACATCTCTCTGAACATTCCGCTGGTCTCGGCCGCCATGGACACGGTGACCGAGGCCCGGCTGGCGATCGCCATCGCCCAAGAGGGCGGCATCGGCATCGTCCACAAAAACCTGACTGCGCAAGAGCAAGCGGCCCAAGTGGCCAAGGTCAAGCGCTACGAATCGGGCGTGCTGCGCGATCCGGTGGTGATTTCACCGCAGACCACGGTGCGCCAGGTGATGCGGCTGTCCGACGAGCTTGGCATATCGGGCTTCCCGGTGTTGGACGCGGGCAAGGTGGTGGGCATCGTCACGGGGCGCGACCTGCGCTTTGAGACCCGATTCGACTTGCCGGTGAGCGAGATCATGACACCGCGCGAGCGTTTGGTGACCATGCCCGACGGCACCACGCCGGCCGAGGCCAAGACCTTGCTCAACAAGCACAAGATCGAGCGCCTGCTGCTGGTGAACGACGCCTTTGAGCTCAAGGGCCTGATCACGGTGAAAGACATCACCAAACAGCTCAATTTTCCCAATGCCGCCCGCGACGCTGCCGGCCGCCTGCGCGTCGGCGCGGCAGTGGGTGTGGGTGAGGGCACCGAAGAGCGGGTGCAAGCGCTGGCCAAGGCCGGTGTGGACGCGATCGTGGTCGATACCGCGCATGGCCACAGCAAGGGCGTGCTGGACCGGGTGCGCTGGGTCAAGCAGAACTACCCGCACATCGATGTGATCGGCGGCAACATCGCCACTGGCGCTGCCGCGCTGGCCTTGGTGCAAGCGGGCGCCGATGGTGTCAAGGTGGGTATTGGCCCAGGCTCCATCTGCACCACCCGCATCGTGGCCGGTGTCGGTGTGCCGCAGATCATGGCGATCGACAACGTCGCCACTGCCCTGCAAGGCACCGGTGTGCCGATGATCGCTGATGGTGGCATTCGCTACAGTGGCGACATTGCCAAAGCCATCGCAGCCGGCGCCCACACGGTGATGATGGGCGGCATGTTCGCCGGCACCGAAGAGGCGCCAGGTGAAATTGTTCTGTTCCAGGGCCGCAGCTACAAGAGCTACCGTGGCATGGGCTCCATCGGCGCCATGCAGCAAGGCAGCGCCGACCGCTATTTCCAGGAGTCCAGCACCGGCAACCCGAATGCCGACAAGCTGGTGCCCGAGGGCATCGAAGGCCGCGTGCCCTACAAGGGCTCGGTGGTCAGCATCATTTTCCAGATGGCTGGGGGCCTGCGCGCTTCCATGGGTTATTGCGGTTGCCCCAACATCGAAGACATGCGCTCCAAAGCCGAGTTCGTCGAAATCACCTCGGCCGGCATTCGCGAAAGCCACGTGCACGATGTGCAGATCACGAAGGAAGCGCCTAATTACCGGGCGGAGTAACCTCTCCCCCCGCGCCGCCTTCGGCGTCACCCCCCCGGGGGGGCGGCACTGGCGGCCCGGCAAAGCCGGTTCCGCGGTGCCCTGGATGGGGTCACCTGCTCTTCGGGCTGTCCTTGTAGGCGGCCTTTGTTTTTTTCTGAAGTCAACTTCAAGCCATGCAGCA